>JALRAS010000068.1 GCA_023262495.1 Bacteroidia bacterium
CAACTGTTGCATTTCGGACTTCTTGCTAAACAAACATATCTGCCGTGCAAAATTAGCCAATGATGCGCCACTGCCACTTGATGCGTTGGAATGTACTTCATCAACTGCTTTTCGGCCTGCAAGGGATTTTTAGCAGCGGTGGTTAAACCCAAGCGCGCTGAAACCCTATATACATGGGTATCGACAGCCATGCTTGGTTGATTAAAAACTACCGAAGTAACAACGTTGGCTGTTTTGCGGCCTACACCGGGCAAGGTTTGCAATGCTTCAACCGTAGCAGGCACCTCACCATTAAAATTTGACATTAAAATCTCTGCCATACCTTTAAGGTGCTTGGCCTTATTATTGGGATAGGAAATACTTTTGATGTAAGAAAAAATTTCATCCACACTTGAAGCTGCCATTGTTTCGGCATCAGGGAAGCGTTTGAATAAGGCCGGTGTAGTCATGTTCACGCGCTTATCTGTGCATTGTGCCGAAAGGATGACAGCTACCAACAATTCAAAAGGATTGCTGTATGCCAATTCCGTTTCGGCCTGCGGATGATGCTGTGCAAAGTATTGTAAAATTCCGCTATAACGTTCTTTCTTATTCATTTGCACTCATTTAGATCCAGTAAAAAACGCATGGTATCAACACCATCGGCATACTCATGCAAAGCCGGATGTTGAGTTGTTCCGAATGAAATTGCCTCTTTAATTTGACTATTTATTGATACAATACATTGCAATTTCTCCCTGCTTTCCTGCAAGTATTGATTCAATGATTCGAGGTCTTTGTAATACTCATAAAACAATACAGCAATGGGTGAACTAAATCCTTTATCTTCCTTGAGCAGTAAAAAGTTATTATCCAATAATTTTTCATTACCCATTAAATAAACCGTGCGGTTGTAATCATAGTTATTGGCATATTTATGATGATTTACCTGCTCATTAAAGGAATAAATACCTTCAAAGAATACGTCAAATTGATAACCTTCCGGAACAAATAATTTGGACACACTTCTACAGCCCAACCCAAAATAAGTAAAAATGTCTTGCCCTAGTTTTTCGAAATCTTGCGCTGTTTCACTACCTGTTAAAACGGCTGCACCATTTCTATTTCCTCTAATGATGCTTGGCTTATTGCGAAAATAATAATCAAAATAGCGGGTAGAATTCTGACTGCCTGTGCCAATATAGGCATCCATGTTTTTAAGAAATTGTTCGCTGAAGGAAATTTGGGCTACTGCCTGCGTATCAATATCTGAAAGTATTTCAATCAGATGAGGAATTAATATTTGATCATCGCCCGATAATTTTCCATAAAAATGATGACCACTTAAATACACACACAACAAATCGTGAAGGCCAACCATAGGAATGTTGCCAGCCATAATTACACCTATTTTTTTTGCATTTATATGCTCGGCATGCTCATAACCATTCATCCATGAATGCAAGGTATCACTGCCTAGCTGATTGCTCCAATAATTGAGGGCATGATACACATTATTTTTTGTGAACCATTTATTTTTGCTCTCAGCAGTATACACCGCTTGAACAGTTTTATCGTAAAACTTTTTAAAAAGCTCTTCATCGCATGTATGGTGTTTACCTTCAATAAAGTCGTTTAAATAATTGCCTAACTTGGTAAGGGCTTTAATTTTTAGTTGCACATTCACATCTTGAAATCTAGAGTATGCAAAGTTGTAAAAAAAAGATTGTATACAAAATTAAGCTTGTGCAAGTATTGCTGAACCCAATTTCCACATTTATATCATTCTGTTTTATTTTTAACCTTCGCTTGTTTGATTTTAATTTTTTGGCATGGTTAAAATTGGTCTTGTCCACTCGTATACGATTTCGGCAGCAATACTTTTTTCAAACAATGACTTCCAAAAGTTTCTTTGCTCATGAAATACAATGAGTATGTCTGCCTGCACCTGATCAATCAATTTACCCAATGATTCATTCACTGGTGTTTGCTCAGTACCTTGTATTAAATGAAGATTTATTCTCTGATATTTTGTAAGCGTTTGCCATTGTTTCACAACTGAATCAACCTCTAGATATTGTTTGGTAATATCATCTTGAGCCACATGTATCACATGCACATCGGCATGAAAGGCAGAGGCAAATTCAACCACTTGTTTTAACTCTGATTCAATATTTTTGAAGTCGCTGGCATAGGCCAAATGGTTCATTTGATGAAAAGTACAAGCATCGGGAATTGTCAATACGGGAAGCGTACTATTTTTAATTACATCAACTGCATTGCTGCCCAGGAAAAATTTTTTCAGCCCCGTTGCCCCATGTGTTCCCATCATTACCCAATCGGCATGATAGTGGTGATGAACCTTTTCAATACCTCCGGCAAGTGACATTGCTTCAACAGTTTCTAATTCTGAAAGCAATAAATTTCTGTGCATACCCAATGAGTCAAAAACCTTTTCAACATGCCCTCTTAATGCTTTTTCAGATTGAAGTCGCATTGATTCTGAGATGACTGCATCATACACCATTCCTGCTTCAGGATTTAAAAATGGTAAACTATAAACGTGTAAAAAAATCAGCTTGAAATAATGCGATTTCGACATTTGAATGGCATAGCGCATGGCATTGGCTGAGTTTTCGGAAAAATCTGTGGGAACAATAATTATTTTCATCATATAATTTTTAAAAATTTTAGTACTAAGAGAATTCTGGCTTGAAAATAGGTTAAGACTTAATGAATTTTGAAATGATCATATCTTTTTGCAAACTCAATAATTTGTTGAATAGTATATAATCCTCAATAAATATTTGTTTTTTGATATCGTTGTCAAGCTCCCATAACTCATGGTGAAGAAGCATTAATTTGTTTTTCTTTGCATCCATAGCTGCGTAGTTGCCAGTTATATCTCTAATTTCTTCCATGAAGGAGGTCATCACTTCATGATCTTTTATGAATCTGCCAATTGGATTACCCATGATGTTGATTACCGGCATCGCACTGCTGTTTCCCTCTTGTTGCCATTCTAATATTTTTTTTGCATAAGGAAATAAAATCTCTTCCTCATCATAGAAATGCTTCAAAGCAAAATTATTCAGCTTGTTTACAACTTCATAAATTTTGAGGGCCTGTGATATTCCGTCATTGGCCAAGTTCAAACTATGCCCCAAAATAAGGTCAAGCATACAAGCTGTAAAGCCGTGATGTTTGACTACCAAATAATTCATCAACTCATCTGAATCAACAAGGTTGAAATTAAATTGGCTATAATTTTGCATATTGGTAAATTGATAGTACAAATTTGATGACTATCAAATCCAAATAAAATGATATTGCTCATTACCAAAAATGATAAAAATCATGTTTTGGTAATAGAAAAATAAATATGTGGTTTCAATCGTGGATATTGGCTGTTTTTACCAACTTCGGATAATCTAATATTTTAATTTTCTTTGTTTGTAGTTCAACAATCATATCCGATTTAAATTCAGATAAAATCCTGATGGCAGTTTCCGTAGCAGTTCCCACAATATTGGCGATATCTTCTCTCGACAAAGAGGCAGACAATGTTTTTCCATCACTCTCGGTACCATATGTTTCCTTTAAAAATAATATTGCTTCAGCCATTCGCTCACGCACCGGTTTTTGTGCCAGCTCTGTAATTTTATGTTCAGCTTTACCAAGGTCGAGACTCAAGAGTTTCATAATTTGCATTGACAAAGATGTCTCGCTTTCAATCACCTTAAAAAAAACTTCCTTTGGAATAAGACAAACGCTGCAATCTTCCAGTGCTATAGCGGATACTGAATATTTCTCCCCGCTCAACAAAGCCCTGTATCCCATAATATCTCCTTCCTTTGTTAATCTTATAATTTGCTCACGGCCTGTATCACCAACTTGTGCAATTTTAATTTTACCACTGTTGATACAAAACAAACCAAGTGGGAAATAGCCCTCGGAAAAAATTGTTTGCCCTTTTTTATATATGTTGCAACCTTTGTTGTTATTGACTGCATCAAGTTGCTCTCCTTTTAAATCACAAAAGATAGACTTGTAACGAGACTCACAATGTTCGCAGTTTAAATGTTTGTTTGACTTCATAGCAATTCTATTTTTGGTTTACACAAAAATAAAGCAATAATTCAGTAATAGCAAAATTAATCTACAAATATTAGGCAATAAAAGAAAAATATTTCAGTTATGGCGAATTGCTTTTACAGGAGTAATTTTGGCAATTATTCTTGAAGGTATTAACATAGCAAGTGTGCACAGGATAAAAGTAGCTATGTTAATTATCAGTATGAGCCCCCAATTAATTGCTATTGGTACATGATCAATATAGTAAGAGGTTTCATCTAATTTTGCAAAATGAAACTTTAATTGTAGTGCGCAAAGTGTCAATGCCACGGCATTTCCGTATAAAAGGCCCTTGCCAACAATTAGGCTCACCTGATACAAAAATATTTTCTGAACTCCTGAATTGTCCATGCCAATAGCTTTTAATATTCCTATCAGTCGAGTATTTTCTAAAATCAAAATAATAAGTGCTGTAATCATGTTTACAATGGCAACAAGTGTCATAAGCACCAGTATCACCTGAACATTAATATCCTGTAATCTTAGCCAGTCAAATAATTGTGGAAACTGTTCTTTGATACTGCTTGCCAGCCAATCGCTTGGAATATGATTATTGATGCTTGCAGTGATCTCCTCCAGCATTGAAAAATCGTTGATTGAAACCTCTATTCCGGCAAATTGGGTACTGTCCCAGTTGTTTAATTTTTGAATGTGCCTCACATCACAAATCATGTAACGATTATCAAAATCCTCGAGCCCTGTGTTATAAATACCTACAACAACAAATTTTCTAACCCTTGCCGGGTTTTGAATAAAGTATACCAAAATTTTATCATTCAGTTTGAAATTTAATTTGGCAGCTAAATTCTTCGATATGATTACACTATCGTTTTTATTTACTGTTTTGGGATTGAACAGATTTCCGGCCACCAAACTTTTCTTGAAGAAGCTCGCATCAAAATCACCTCCCACGCCTTTTAAAATAGTGCCCTCCATTTCGGCATCAGTTTTTATGATTCCTGCCTTAATGGCAAACATGGAGCAATTTTTTATTCCTTGCACTTGCTTAATATCTTCCAATTGTGCAGGAGTTACATCAATAGGTTGCGGTTCAAATGAATTGTTATTATCGTATTTACTTAGCTGAATATGCGCACCAAATCCAATTACTTTGGTTGTAATTTCGCGCTTGAAACCGTTGAGCACAGATAATGAAACAATCATCACCCCAATACTCAACGCAATGGCTAAAATAGAAATCCTGTAGAGCGGGGCCGACAATTTATTCTTCTTACCAACCTTGCCTCTGATTAACCTAAATGCTATGAATCTTTCTACATTCAATTCTTGAGGAATAACTGTTTTATTCTACAAAAAAATCATACAAGGCAGCAAAGTAGGCCTCATTCCAACCTTCAATGATATCATAAAAATCAGTATCAGGAATATTGGTATGCAACAGCTCTACCGATGTGCCATCATCGTGTGCATGGAGCAAAATAGTTACAATAGAAGCATCTACTTGATCGCCAAAAAACCATTGCTGAACTATTTTTTTATTTTCAATAAACTCTAAATTGACACCGCTGATACTGCCATCCCAAAGAGAAAATTCAGCGCCTGGAATTACCGACATCACTGCCTTTTCACCTGTCCACAATTGTAATGATAAAGGGTTGGTAAGCGCGTTGTACACCTCCTCAGGAGTGGCCGGCAACACATAGTACTTTTTAAAATTTTTCATTCATCAAATTTAATTCATCAATTCATGGGCAAAGCTATACAATTAACATCAATCATCATTTAAATTATGCGTTCGTTCAGAAGAATTTAGAATGAGGTATCAGTCAGAAGATGATTAGCAATTGGGTTAAAATTACATAATTGATGAGTCAATATAAAAAAAATAGTAATTTTGCACTCCAATTTTAAAACAACCTTATGGCAACCAACAGAACTTTTACAATGATTAAGCCCGATGCAACTGAGAAGAATTACATCGGAGGAATTTTAAAAATGATTAACGATGCAGGATTTCGTATTGTATCAATGAAATATACCAAACTTACCAAAGAGCAAGCAGGTGCGTTTTATGAAGTGCATAAGGAAAGACCTTTTTATGGCGAATTGGTTGATTATATGTCGTCAGGACCAATTGTAGCGGCAATACTTGAAAAAGATAATGCTGTAGCAGATTTCAGGACTTTGATTGGTGCTACCGACCCTACAAAGGCAGCAGAAGGTACTATCCGTAAAATATACGCAGAATCGATCGCAGCCAATGCTGTGCATGGTTCTGACAGTGACGAAAATGCTGCTATTGAAGGCAACTTTTTCTTTTCAGCACTCGAAAGATTTTAATCAAAAGAAACCACATTTTTTTTTGCCTCGACCACAGTCGGGGCTTTTTTTTGCCCTAATATTCTGTGTCAGCAATAATCAATTATCAATGATATCCTGCACCTGCGCGTAGTTTCCCAAAATACGCTCGGCACTCATTTTCGTTGCAGCGATGATGCTATGAGTTTGTGTTTGTAACGCAACAGTGAAAAATTCCAAACCTTGCTCACATATTCAGCATGGAATGTTAAGTTATTCAAACCATCTAATCATTCAGGCAAATAGGAAATGGAATGTTTTTTTTTGCGTTGCAAACGCATATTTTATGCGTACTCGTTGCAAACGAGTAAGAGTTATGGGAGTATGAGTGAGGGCCTAATTCTTATTTCATTTTTGTCGAAAAACTTAACGAATAATCATTTAGTCAAATCTTATCCGAGGATCAAGGATACCATAGATGATATCAACCAGTATATTGATGATCACAAATGCCATAGAAATTACCAATACACCTCCCATGACAACGGGAAAGTCATAATTTTCGAGGGCTTCAACAATTTCTTTTCCTATGCCCTTCCATCCAAATATATATTCAATAAATACTGCTCCTGCCAAAAGACCTGCAAACCACCCGCTCACGGCTGTTACAACAGGATTCATGGCATTTCTCAGCGCATGCTTTACCAACACAGCCCGTTGACTTAAACCCTTTGCGCGTGCAGTTCTGATATAATCTTGCGACAATACATCTAAAAATGAGCTCCTAGCTAACTGCACCACTACACTCAAAGGTCTAATTCCAAGGGTTAGGGCAGGAAGAATCATATTCTTTAATTGCAAGGTTTTACCTTCTCCAAAATCGTCAATGACATACAAGCTGCCAGTCATATCCAACCCTGTGTAAGGCGCAAGTAAATAACCAAAAAGCCATGCAATGATTACTGCCATAAAAAAGGAAGGTCCCGCCATACCAAATACAGTAATCACTAAAAAGAAATGATCTATAAATTTTCCTTTTCGAGTAGCAATCCATGCTCCAATTACGACTCCTACAATGGTTGCAAAAGTCATACTTACCATAGCCAACAGTGCGGTTTGTGGCAATGTTTCGGATATGATAGCTGATACTTCGCGCTTGCTATGATATGACCTTCGTAAATAAGGCCATTTTATAAACAAGGCATGTGCTTGGCCTATTCCAAAAAGTAATTTTCCGCCATATTTTTTTTCTTCATAAAATGATGCCCTTTCGCTATTGGCAGTGGGATGTATACTCAATGGAGACAAATCATTTAAATAAAGTAAGTATTGCTTCCAAATTGGTCGATCAAGTCCAAGCTCCTTGTTGATGGCAGCTATTGCTTGAGGATCGGAACGCTGACCAAGCATCATCCGAGCGGGATCACCCGGCAGCGCATTGAAGATGATGAAAATAAGGGTAACCACACCAAACATCACAAACAATCCGTAAAACAGCTTCTTGGTGATGTATGTTATCATACCTGTAGCAAAAGTTAGTTGAGTGGATGCTTGGCTTTGAATTCCTCAAATGTAGGGAAATCGTTGTAATGCCACATATCAACAACAGTGCCTTTGTTTAACAACATCAAACCCGGATTTGATCTAATCATTGTTTTAAGCGTAGTTTCATCGGTGGTGTAAAAGTCGAATGCTGCCTGCACTTCATGCCTGAATGCCTCTACCTCGGTATCAATATTGGCCGACATGCCAATCACCGGTATTCCCGCTTTATCGCACTCAGCTACAAACGGATTGATCTTTTCGGCAAACACCTCTTTATTGGTTTGATTAATGTTGTAACAAACCATCAAAAAAGTATATCCATCTTTATTGAGTATATCTTCGGTGTAATCAGAACCATTTTTACTGATACTGAAATCATGAATTGGCGGCTTTTCGCCCTCACGTACCTTCTTGTCAATCCTATCTATAAACTTGTAGGTACTATCGGCCTTACTAATTTCAGCAGGACTAAACTCATATCGCTTACCATCTTTTTCGTATATAAACACCATCACAATACTATCGGTAACCGCATCGGGAGGAAGTTTCATACCATCTTGAATGTTTTTACCTATAGCATAAGGTCTGAAATCTATGACAGGCAAATGCTGGTAGGTATACATAGTAAAGTAAGTAATAAGAATGGTGGAAAATCCTAGCACATAATAATCGCCTTTGGCATTGAATAATGATTGGGTTTTATTTCGATATAAAAAGATGGGCAGTATAAGTACCAACAATACGATATCCTTGGTAAACGAACCCCATGGGGTTAATTTTAGGGCATCGCCAAAGCAACCACAATCGGTAACCTTATTGAAGTAAGCAGAATAAAATGTAAGGAAAGTAAAGAACACAATCATTGCCATTAATGACCATGCGGTGGCTTTGGGCAAAGTGCCTGTGAGGGTGGTTACTCCGCAAACCACTTCAAATATACATATCAGCATGGCCAAAACTAGCGCGGCAGGCTTCAACCACTCCATACCAAACACATCAAAATACTCAGCAAGTTTGTATGAAAAGCCAACAGCATCATTGGCCTTGATTAAACCCGATATGATAAAAAGTGCTCCTACTAAAAATCGGCAAATTGCAACAATGTATTTCATAATTTAATTTTTGAGTGCGTAAATTTATATGGTTTTGATTGATTTAATGCATTATTTAAAGAAATTTAGCAACAGCCGACAAATTTCTTGCCATTCTATGAATGTCTTTATACTATGCCTGAAAAAAATATTGATTCTAGAAAATAAAATGCATTTACTTGGACATCTAGTTTCATGTTTGAGACCTTATTTTTTTACCTTTGCACAATCAAAAGAATGTCATGCAAGAGTTTATTTTAATTTTGGTAGCCATTTTTGTACTTTTCAAAATCTTTGGTCGACCAACCGTTATTTACTTTAATCAGCATCATCATAATCATCAGGCAAGCAATAAGCCCAAGGTAGACATTCATCACAACAAAAAAAACAAAGGTGGTGATGAGGGAGAGTATGTTGATTATGAAGAAATAAAATAACGCTCTTCCCTCAAATTAATAACAAACTATAAAAAGCCATTACAACATAAGGGCTTTTTTGTTTTCTTTGCCTTGCATAAAATTTTAGCATCTCATATACTTACCTTATGAAAGATTTTAACTTCAAATCTGTCCTTCCGCACCTGCTGGTTGTGTTGGTTTTTATGATTCTTACCATTGTTTATTTTAATCCATTGTTGGCCGGCAAAGCAATCAGCCAAGGCGATGTGGAAAGATTTAAAGGAATGAGTAAAGAAATTGTTGATTACCGCGCCAAATATGACAAAGAGCCCCTTTGGACAAATGGTATGTTCAGTGGCATGCCTGCTTATCAAATATCGGTAGCTTATCCGGCAAATTTAGTAAGACCTTTGATTAAGGTTACCTCATTAGGTATTCCTCACCCTGCCTGTATCATTTTCTTGTGCATGCTCGGATTCTACTTTTTACTGCTCACCTTTAAAGTCGATCGTATTTTAGCAGCTGCAGGTGCCATTGGCTTTGCACTCTCCTCCTACTTCATTATTTTGATTGAGGCCGGACACAATCCAAAAGGTTACGCCATTGCCTATATGGCCCCTGTTGTGATGGGAATAATGATGGCCTATAGAGGAAAAATGTGGTTGGGAAGTGCCATTGCGGCTATTGCACTTTCACTTGAGTTGGCTTCAAACCACTTACAAATTACTTACTATTTAGCTATGCTAAGCGGCATCATCGTATTAGGCGAAATGATAAACGCCATTGCGAAAAAAAACATAAACAACTTTTTTAAAGTGAGTGGATTACTGATGGCTGCTGCCTTATTAGCAGTTTTACCAAACATCACCAATTTGCTTGTAACGCAAGAGTATGGTAAATTCACGATACGCGGTGGCTCAGAGTTAAGCGATAACAAAGAAAACAAAACATCGGGGCTCGACCTTGATTATGCTACACAATGGAGTTATGGCAAGGGAGAAACATTTACCTTGATGATTCCTAATTTTAAAGGGGGAGAGTCGAAAGCAATTGGCGATAATGAAAAAGCGCTTGCCGATGTAGATCCGGACATCAGACAGTATGTTGCCCAAGGAACAGATCAGTACTGGGGAGATCAGCCCTTTACTTCGGGCCCTGTTTATATAGGAGCCATCATTTGCTTTTTGTTCGTATTGGGTATGTTTATTTTGAAAGACAATCTCAAGTGGTACCTCCTGGCAGCTACGATTATTTCCATTATGCTTGCTTGGGGAAAAAATTTCATGCCACTTACCAATTTGCTGATGGATTACTTACCTGGTTATAATAAGTTCAGAGCCGTGAGTATGACATTGGTGATTGCCGAGTTTACGATTCCCTTGATTGCTATTTTGGGCGTACGAGAAATTGTTTTAAATCCAGCAATCATAAAAGAAAAGAGAAATGCATTTTATATTTCTTTGGCATTAACAGCCGGCTTGTGTTTTATGTTCTATCTGGCTCCAACTGCTTTCCAAGATTTTTTCAAAGCCGATGAGTATAATAATACCGCTGAACAGCTCAAAAAAATGGGTGCAACAGGAGAACAAGTGCAACAAATTTTGAGTGGTATGGAAACTGCGCGTATTGCGGTATTTAAAGCTGATGCTATCAGGAGTTTTTTGTTTATTATGTTGGGGGCGGGTTTAATTTTCTTTTACAGTTTGAAGCCATTCCACAAAAATTATTTGTACGCTGCTTTGGGTTTATTGATTTTGATCGATTTGTGGGTGGTTGATAAACGTTATCTGAATGATAAAAACTATGTCTCAAAAAGCATGATGGAAACACCTTATGCACCGAGCAAAGCGGACGAACAAATTCTTAAAGATACCGATCCGCATTACAGAGTGATTAATGTATCATTGAGTCCGTTTCAAGATGCCAGCACATCCTATTTTCATAAATCTATTGGCGGCTATCACGGTGCAAAATTAAGAAGGTATCAAGATTTGTACGAAAGACAAATTTCAAAGAATAACATGCAGGTGCTGAATATGCTAAATGCGAAATACTTCATTATTCAAAACCAACAAACCAATGAGCCCATGGCACAGCGCAATCCCGGAGCATTAGGAAATGCTTGGTTTGTAAAGCAATTGAAGTGGGTTGCCAATCCCGACTCCGAAATCAATGCCTTGAGCAATTTTGATCCTGCCATTACTGCCATCATTGATCAGAAATGGGAAAAAGAAATCAGCGAGAAATCATTCAGTTATGACTCCACTGCCAGTATCAGTTTGAAATCATATAAGGCCGATGAATTGGTTTATGCAACGCGTTCTTCATCGGCCCAAATGACGGTATTCTCCGAAATTTTTTATCCTTTGGGTTGGAATGCCTACGTTGATGGTAAGTTAACTCCTCACTTTGGCGTAAATTATGTCCTCAGAGCCATGATTGTGCCTGCCGGACAGCATGAAGTTGTTTTTAAATTTGAGCCGGAATCCTATTATAAAGGTGAAAAAATCGCGCTTGCCGGATCCATATTGCTTTTCCTTTTTGTAATAGGAGGAGTTTGGATGCAGAGTAGAAAGGTGGAAAGTAAAGATAACTTGAAGGCTATTAAAAATGGCTAACCATTGATTACCCTGTCAGATTGCTTTATGACTTTTCATTCAGTTACTCTAAAAATTTTCACACTAAATTCTTTGGTCTCATTCTAATCTGTTGTTTGCTATTACACTTTAATATTGTGTTTTGCAGGAAGTGATCTTTTCGAATTATATACTTTAATTGTTAATGATTCATTACACCGCAAATTGATGATTCAAAATTTGGAAAAGAACATTGTCAAGAAGTTGAGAAAATTAAATTTTACCCTTCAACCATAAAAATGAATGAAATCATACAACGATCATAAGGCGTTAAATACAGGAGTGAAAGAAATTTGAAATAGATTCAGTTAGCCAAATTGGGCTGTCATTCCAAATCTTTGGGTTATTTGTAAACAAGCTACTTGTTTCACACCTGTTGATAATATGCTTTGGCTCAATTATCCCAACAATAAAAAGTCTGATTACCTTAAAAAAGGTATTGTTAAGACAAATTCTAAATAACAGATTTGTAGTCGAATTAATATGCTATAAATCTTCATTCAATTTATGTCTTTAAAATTACTCTTTGCTGCTTCCTGTTTGCTCTCACAGTCGCTACTTGCTCAAGAAAACGATACCACAAAAATAAACATCCTTCCGCTAATGGAATATAATGAAATTAGATCCCTTGGAGGAATAGAAATGCTGCCTGATAAAAAAGACAATGTTATTTATGCAGCCAAAAAACATGCCCTTATCCGTATCGATAAACTGCATGCAGACCTTAGCAGCAATAGTTCAAGACAAATTTTTGGCAAAATTCCCGGCATGAGTATCTGGGAAAATGATGGTTCAGGTATTCAGCAAGGCATTGCTGCACGCGGGTTGAGCCCCAATCGTTCATGGGAGTTCAATATACGTCAAAATGGTGTTGAAGTTGCCTCAGATATTTTTGGTTATCCCGAGGCCTATTATGCACCACCGATGGAGGCCGTTGAAACCATTGAAGTGCTTCGTGGGGCTGCCTCGCTGCAGTATGGCCCTCAATTTGGCGGTATGATAAATTACAAAATTAAAAAAGGAAACCCCGATAAAATCTTTTCTTTTGAGACACAACAAACGGTGGGATCATATGGTACTTTCAACACCTTTAATGCCATTGGAGGAACCTATAAAAAGTTTTCTTACTATGGCTTTATTCATCACCGCACAGGTGATGGTTGGCGACAAAATGCCAACTATAAAACTACCACAGGATATCTTTCAGCAAATTATCGACTGAGCAAAAAAATAAATATTGGATTTGAATATTCAGATATGCAATATAAAAGCCGTCAAGCAGGCGGCCTCACCGATCAGCAATTTAATGAAAATCACAGGCAGTCAGTACGTGGCAGAAACTGGTTCTCAGCTCCGTTTAAATCAATAACAAGCAACATCAACTACGCCATCACTGAAAAAACTAATATGCAGCTCAAAGTGTTTGGAAACTTTGCAGAGCGCAATAGTGTTGGATACACTAAAGCCATCAATATACCTGATAGTATTAATCCCGTTACAGGACAATATGCGGTAAGACAGGTAGACCGAGACAGATACGAAAACTATGGCGCTGAGTTAAGGTTAAGTACATCCTATAAATTTTTTACAAAAAGCAATGTCGTGGCGTTTGGATTGCGTGCCTATAAAGGCAACACCTATCGCAATCAATTAGGCACAGGCACAAACGGTGCCGATTTTGATTTATCACTCACCTATCCAACCTATGGTCGCTCTATGGTATTTCAAACATTAAACTACGCTGCATTTGCTGAACATATTTTTTATGTTGGTAAACGCTTTAAAATAGTACCGGGAGTTAGATATGAGTTGATAGAGAATCAGGGAGGTGGCTATTTCAATCCCACTGGTTCGGGCATGCTCTCCAATGAAAAAAGGAATAGAAACATTTTTCTATATGGAGTAGGTGCCGAGTTCAGGGTAACTCCGTTAACCAATATATATGCTAATTACTCTAGAGCATTCCGACCGGTAACTTTTTCAGAGCTGACACCGAGTGCCACCACAGAAATAATTGATCCAGCGCTTAAAGATGCCTCAGGTTTCAATGCAGATATCGGTTACAGAGGTGTGTTGGGTAAGTGGATAAATTTTGATATTGGGTTGTTTTATCTGAATTATAATAACAGAATTGGTATCGTAAGTGATAACGGTATTCCCTTCAGAACCAACATCGGCACCTCAGAAAGTATGGGAATTGAATCTTATATAGAATTTGATTTGACGAAATTAATAACAGAAAAAAGTAGATGGGGAAGTCTTAGTTTATTTGCTTCAAACGCATTTATTGAAGCATATTACAGCAGATGGGACAACCCTGCCATAGCGGAGGACCCTACAAAATCAATCAAAAATAAAAAAGTGGAAAATGCACCTTCGTTTATTCATCGCTTTGGGACAACCTACAACATAAAAAAATTAACCCTTGTTATACAATACAACTACATCAGCGAAGTATATACCGATGCTGCCAACACGGTAATTACTAATGC
>JALRAS010000069.1:0-12070 GCA_023262495.1 Bacteroidia bacterium
TGATATAAAGTTCGCCAAAGATCTTTTGTTAGGCGATTGATCGTAGTGCTGCCGTGTATATTGATACACCATTCTCATGCTGATGTTGCCATAGGCAAGGTAGGGTGATAGTCGGCTGCAACCCTTTCTGCTTAACAGCGGCTTACTGATGTGCTTGCTGTAGTTTACATGTCTTTCCTTGATGAAACTATCCATATATCGCCAAGCCCAGTATTCACCGCCTTCTTGGAAGTTTTTATTTCTTTGTGTGATTGCTTTGTTTAAGGCAGGGCCTTTTAACATGCTTACAAGTGAATCGTCAACAACTGCAAATTGCCAATTTTTTTCATCAACTAATTTTGGTGGCGCAGTCATCTTACTTTCCCATCTTTTTTCCCATGCAGCTCTGCTTTTGAGTCTGCGGATGATCCCATTGGTTTGGTATTCGTGCCAAACGATGCCATGCTGATTGAATAGGCTCAGCATCTGTTTATCGCGTTCAAAGGTAAGCCCGTTTCCTATTTCCTGATGAGAGAAAATATGCTTGATATCATAGTGCTGTATTAGTATTTCAAAAACCTCCTTGGCTTCGCGGTGACAACATATAATTTGAGTATTTACGTGTTGAAGTTTGTCATTCATTTCGCTCAGCGATTCATGAATAAATCTCCAATGCCTTACATCACTGTCGTGATAGGCCATTACCGAAGGTTCAAAAATATAAAGTAACAACAAGGGTAAACCCGATTTCTGTGCTTCAAAAAGCGCTTCATGATCAGTAAAACGCAAGTCGCGTTTAAACCACACAATATTTATCTTTTGTTTTTGCATTGAGAACCTTCAATATAACATCATGAAGGGCCTTTTGTTTATCTTTAAGATGCCTGCAAGTGGTTCACGATTGATGTTTGCGTTTGAAGCTTCGCCAGCATCATGGGCAACTCCATGCAAGTTAAACAATTGCTATTGTAATTTAATTCCAACCAGCAACACATCATCTACTTGATCTAAGTCACCTTTCCATGCTAAAAAGCTATTACTGATTGACTTGCGCTGCTGTGGCATATCTTCATGAAAAATCTGTAGTAGCAAATCTTTAAGCTGTTTACTTCTGTATTTTTTTCCATGTTCACCACCAAACTGATCGGCAAGACCATCACTAAAAAGATAAAGACAATCACCATGATTGTATTTATATATTTTGCGTGTAAATTTTTCATTACTTTTTCCTTCGAGTATGCCCACAGGGAATCTATCTGCCTGCATGGTAATGAGCACTCTGTCATCAATGTTGTTGTTGCTGTAACAATCATGCTCACTGTTTACATGATTTAGAGCTTTAGTGGTAATATAAGCGGGGTTGTAGGCCCCGGCAAAACTGATTTCCTTTTTAAGATTATCAATCACGCATAGCGATATGTCCATGCCATCTTTGCTATTATTATCTTTCTGTCGGAGTGTTTGAATCACCTTGGTTCTTAATTGATCGAGTATGTCTGTTGGTTCGTACACCCCATTCTCATTCACAATTTCATTTAAAAAAGAATTGCCGAGCATACTCATCAAAGCTCCGGGAACTCCGTGGCCTGTGCAGTCTGCTGCAGCAATAAAAACCAGATTATCTTTTCTTGATGACCAATAAAAGTCGCCACTTATGATATCACGTGGCTGATAAAAAACAAAGTACTCGTTTAGTAAAGATTTGAGTTCATCCTGTTGAGGTAAAATGGCCTCTTGGATTTTTTGTGCGTAGTTGATGCTGGCAGTAATATCATTGTTTTTTTCTTCAATTACTTCTTTTTGCATTTGAATTTCAATGGTGCGCTCCAGCACTTTTTTTTCAAGTTCGATATTCGCCATTTCCTGTAACCTACTCTTTTCCTTGAGTTCAGCTACTAGCAGAGCTTGCGCTTTTTCTTTCTCTTGCTTGAGTAACTTTAAATTTTCGGCAAGCGCAAACGATAGCATAATGAGCTCGATGGCTGAACCCATTTGAATACTGTATTCTGTTAAAAATACACGAGGCAGTATGCCAAAATTTTTGAGCAGGGCGGCAATGATTCCAATGATTAGCAGTGAAAAAGCAATCAAGAAATATCTAGCTGTGCCGTTTCCTCGTAAATATGATAGCACCGCAGCTATCAGTACTAATAAATTGATAAAAACAGCAATAAAGTTGATGCCCATTAAGGCAAAGGAATATATGGGTGGTGGAAAAAATGACATCGTAAAAAATACGCAGTCCGATATCAAAAACAACATTAAGATCCGATGGATAAATGGGGTAAGTTGATTGGTTTTGAGAAGGGTACTAACGAACAAAATTAGTGCTATCAGTGTAAAAGAGCCACTGATTGGAATGATGTGGTTGGCCAACCAAGTATTGCTAGGCCAAAGATATTGAAAGGCCAGGCCATCGAGCGAAAACTGAAAAACAGCAACGCCAACAATGTATAAAAAGTAATAACGCTGATACGGCTCTCTTACAATAAATAGCAGGAAAGCAGAGAAGAAAAATACAAATAGTATAATCCCATAATACAATCCAAGTGCTAGGTGTTCTTCATCACTGTTATTCAAATAATCGTGCTTGGTCCAGATGTTTACCGGGAAGCTTGTGGCCTCTCCATTACAGTGTAAGTAGGCATAAATGATTTTGGTTTCTCCTTGCTTGAAATTTAAATCAAACAGAAAATTTTTATGTTGTATGGGGCGCGCGGAAAAGGGGAAATGATCTCCAACCGTGGTTTTATGATACACGCCTGACCCATCGGGAATATATACATCAAGTTGATTAAAGAAAGGATAGGCAAATTCGAGCACTCTTCCTTGTGATGCTCCCGAATTGCTGATGATAAACTTAAACCAATAGTTGTGTTTGGTAAATCCTAAATTAGGAGCAATTGTTCGGCCATGAAGTTTGAAGGCATCACTTTTTTTCGCATCTTCAAAAGTTATACTAGCATTACTATCGGTAAGTAGAAATAGTGTTTCCGATATCTTAAATGAGTTATGTTGATCGTCTTTGAGTTGTATGGTACTGCCGAATGTCATGTTTTGAACAAGACACAGGGAAATGAATAAAAATTGTGCTATCAATTGCTGCATAGGTAGGGTAAAGCTATCAAATATTTTAGAATTGATTTGGTATGTTGAGGTAATAGCTTTACATATTATCAATGAGTTTATTAAATAAGCAGCTTGCCGCTGATAAACACCGGAGTTTATTTTTTACTCACACTGAGGGCGTCATAAAACAGCTGCTGTATCTTTGTTCTGATATTTTGTTTTGAAAGCGTTTTATTTTCTGCATCGGGATGAATACGATTGGAAAGAAATATATAAAGGAGCCCATTATCGGGATCTGCCCATGCATAGGTACCTGTAAATCCTGTATGTCCAAAACTATTTAGAGAGGCGCTACTGCAGGCCGGACTGTCTTTGCTTTTATCGGGCTCGGGTTTATCAAAGCCTAATCCTCTTCTATTTCCTTCGCTACAATACACGCATGATGTAAAATAATTGATGGCCTCGGAAGTGATGTATTGCGTTCCGCCATAATTACCTTTGTTAAGATACATTTGCATTACCTTAGCTAAATCGTTTGCATTGCTGAAAAGTCCCGCATGCCCGCCAATACCGCCCAACATAGCTGCTCCGGGATCGTGCACATAGCCACGTATCAACTGATTCCTAAAGGTAACATCCTGCTCTGTTGGCACAATCATGTTTTTGGGAAAACGTTCGAGTGGTTTGTATCCTGTGGTGTTGGCACCGAGCATGCGATAAAATGGCTGCATGTATGCTTCAATACTCCTGCCACTGTTGTATTCGCAGAGCATTTTCATGAGGTAAAATCCAACATCGCTATACACATATTTTCCGGCAGGTTTTACGGGTGAATACAATAGTTGACTGTAAATACTATCAGTGTAGGTAGTACGCATGAACAAGCTGTCGGCAACAGGTATGGCAAACGCTTTGGTTTGTACCTTACTATAGATGCTTTTATCGGGTTTTCCTGCTTTCAAAGTTTTTTCATAAAAAGGAATAAATGGCTTGAGCCCTGCCTGATGCGTTAATATATCTTTAATCAGTAAATCTCCTTTGTTGGTATTGCTCACAGCAGGCAATACATCTTTCAGCTTTTGCTCGGGGTGATATTTTTTTAAGTCGTACAGTTGCATGGCTGAGAAAAGCGTAGACCCTATTTTTGTGACTGAGGCAATGTCATAAATGCTGTTGAGGTCAACCTGTTCGTTACCCTCATAGGTGTATTTGCCAAAAGCTTTATGATAAAATATTTTTCCATCTTTGGCAGCTAAAATTTGACAACCGGGTGTAGCTTTATCTGCAATTGTTTGTAAAACAATGCTGTCAACCTTTTGCAGATACATGCTGTTGAGCCCAATATCTTCAGGAGTAACATAACTCATGCGGATTGGTTTTCCCAAGTTGATTCCGGCTCCTGCCTTGTATTTGCCAATCACGCTCACAGGTAATCTGCCGGGAGTATCTATCCCTCCAAAAATAATTTCAGCAGCTTTTTGCAGCGTGTAAGCATTACGTTCATAGGTCAATACAATACCTTCTATATTTTCGATATCATCGAATTTTCCCAGCGAATAAGGGTTTCCCGGGAGGTTGATGATTACTTTGCTACAAACACGCAAGCGATTTACAAGAGCAATTGTCTCGGGGGTGATACCAAAATTTTTATCAGCTTTTTTAGTGATATTTTCAAGACTAATCAATACCAAGTTGTACATTTTTAGTGCCTCTGCAATAGAGTCGGCAGCCAATTTATTAGCCGGATTTTTGATATTGAAATGAGCTGCATCGGTATACAATTGAACAGTTTTTTGAAAAGTCCCCTGTTCTTTCTCTCCAATACAAAGTGTTGCAATTTGAAGGGTATCAAGTCTTTTAAGCGGCATTATACTATCCTTGTTTTGAAGCACCGTAAATGCTGCATTGTACAGTTGATGATTGAATGCTTCTAAAGTTGGGTTATTTATATCCTTTACAATGTGATCAATCAGTACTGGTTTGATACGCTGAAGGCCTGCCCATTCCTTAGCCATGAGTATTTTCTTACAACTGCTTTCAATAGCTGCCATTTGTATATCACCGCTTTTAATAGCTTCCTTGATGGCGGTGATGGCAAGCGGAATATTTTCGCTGAACAATAAAATATCATTTCCTGCCTTGATGGCTTTTACTTCAAGTTCACCAGATTTGTAATATTTAGCTACTCCTTTCATGTTTAGCGCATCGGTAAATACAAGGCCATGAAACTGCATAGAGTCTCTCAGTAGGCCTTTGATAACATTGGCTGAGATAGAGGCGGTTACAAATTTATTGGTATCTAAACTTGGTATTTCAATATGAGCTACCATCATACTTTTCAATCCCTTATTGATGAGTGCTCTAAAAGGATACAATTCCAAACTATCAAGTCTTTGGTAGGAATGATTAATTTTAGGCATATCTGCATGTGAATCCACATCCGTATCGCCATGTCCGGGGAAGTGCTTGCCGCAGGCCATTACATGATTGTCTTGCATGCCTTTCATGTACATGATGCTTTTTTTTGTAACCTCTGCTTTGCTCTCACTAAAAGCTCTGTAACCAATCACAGGATTGAGCCCGTTGCTATTGATGTCTGCATCGGGTGCAAAATTGATATGTAATCCAACGCGCTTACATTCATTGGCAATGTTAACACCCATCTCGTAAATCAACCGATTGTCTTGAATGGCACCAAGTGTCATTTGTTTGGGATAGGCAATGGTACTGTCGAGACGCATATTCAAGCCCCACTCTCCATCAATAGCCATAAACAATGGAAATTTTGATAATGACTGATAATGATTGGTTTGTATGGCTTGTCGTGCCGGGCCTCCTTGAAAGAAAATAAGTCCACCAATGTGATGGTTGATAATCAGTGAATCAATTTCAGCAACATGTTTTTTATCGCGATTGCTGTAGGCAGCTACCATGAATAGTTGTCCGATTTTTTCATCCTCAGTCATAGTGTTGAACACACTGTCGGCCCAGCTCATTTTTGCAGCTCCCCAAAATGCTTTTTCAGGTGGTGCCAAATCAGGAGTAGTTAACGAGTCATAACCAATAGCGAATGTTTTGCGCAACTTTTTTTTCTCCTTTGCCCGCTCTGCCCTTTCAATTTTTCTGCGTTTGAGAATGCCGCAGCTCTCTAAATAAAACAGTGTAGACAGCAGCAACACTGCAACTGTTAAAAGTTTGATATGTTTAAAAATGTAGGGCTTCATTGTAATCCTCAAAATTAGCGATATGATTCCCGGTATATTGGTACAAAGCTCTTATTTATGAAAACCAAATTGTTGAGAATTTGATGAGCATCAAAATAGCCTTCTGTTGAGTTGAAGGTATACCAATGTGATTTGTAAATTGCAATAAAAATTTACATCGAAAACAATAAATTTTGATTAAAAGCAAGATGCAGCCAAGTTTTTTGGCTATTGTTATCGTTTGTGGCGCACACTCTGGATATCAAAACACAACTTGCTAACACATGGTGCTTTCAGCATGTTGCTTATGCGTTGTGTTCATCATAAATTAAACATTCCAATTTTAAATTATGTTTGTCACACTATGGTTTGCATGATTATTAAATCTGTGTTGTTTGGCACTTGGCTATCTAAACAGAAGGAAGCTTTATTTAAACGCTCGTCTGTAATAGTTTGTCAATAGTGGACTTGTCCTGAAGTTGTCTATGCTTCAAAGTTTAGCATTTAATATTGCTATTATCCTGAGGTTTAAATTAAATGTTAAAACTTTATTATATTCGCATTGAAAAAATAACAAAACCTTAGTTTAATCTTCTATCCTGCACTAAAAAGATAATAATTTTAATTATGAAGTATTTTGCCATTTTTCTCGCTGCAATTTTATTATCTAGTTGTAGTATGAAAATAGTTCCGTTGAAAGGTAATTATAATACAGCTACAGAATATAATAGTGCTAGGACTGTTGATGAGGTTTGGGAATCAATTATAGATCTGTTCGCTACTAATGGATTACCAATAAAAATTATTGATAAAAATAGTGGTCTAATTGTAGCTGGGCGGGAATATTCAAAAGCAACAATAGAGGACAATAACGGTAATCTTGTTGATACGAATGCATTATTTGTGAGCGCAAAAATGATAAACCCTGCAAATTACCGTGTTATAGATAATATCTACGTAACCTCTGATTGGAACATTAGAATTAAAAGAACAGAAAAGGGAACCTATATCGGAGTTAATTTGTTCATCAATAGGGTTGAATATCTTGACTCAATGTCGCCAATTTATCATCCATATAAAGGTTTGGAAAAATCAACCGGAAAACTTGAAAGAATGGTTGCAGAACTTGTAAGATAGCTAACCTTTTTAGCCTAATACTTTTGTTCAATTTAAGATTGATTAAAATGAGATTAAAATGTCTAATGGCTTCTTTGCAACGCATCTGTGGTATTGATATTAACGATTTGCGGGCAAACGATGGCAGAGATTCCGAAGCACTGAACTGCAGGCCTATTACAAGTTTATAAAAGAAATACGAACTTCCAAATTATCACTGAAACAACAGCTATCGGCTGCATGCTGTTAGCACTTGTAGGGGCCGGTAAGTTAAACAATAATTCAGAAAATAGTCTAAGCGCCTTTTTTTGAAACGTGCTTAGTCAACCATATTTTTATTTCGTCAAAACGAAAGTCACCTTTGCTTGCTCCGATAACAAAAGTGTATTTTTCATTTTGTGAAGCCACAAGATCTATATTGTCTGCCATTAACAAAATACGCATTAACACATAAGCAATTCTCTTATTTCCGTCAACAAATGGATGATTAATAATTACACTTTCGAAAACTGCCGCAGCTTTGTCAAGAGATGTTGGGTAAAGTTCTTTCTGGTCAAAAGTAGTGTATGGTCTGGCTAAAGATGCTTCTAAAGCACCAATGTCACGAATACCTTTACTACCTCCAAATTTGTCAATAAGAATATTGTGAATACTTTCAACAGTTTGTATGTCGATCACTGAGCAAGTTTTTCAAGTAGTTCCTTATCTTCTGCAATAATTTGTCGAAGAGAGTGGGTTATTTCAAGTTTATCAAGTGGTTGATTTTGCAAACCTTTTAACAAGTCAAGAATGTCCTGAAGAACATTTTCGGGAACGTTATCTAATACTTTTTGAATTTCAATTTTTATTTCTGTCTTTGTCATACACAAATATAATAAAAAAAGTTTAATTTTCGTCAGCCCTTATCATGGCTATCCACTTCCTTACCGATAAATAACTATTTTCTTAACTGCTACATGCCCTGCGACAATGATTTTTAACAAATAACAACCGGCCGCAAGCGACTCGGTATTGATCTTTATAGTGTTGTCGTGTGCAGCTATTAAACCATTAGAAATTTCGGTGCCATCTTGTTGAAAAATATAATAAGTGCCTGTTTCTGTATGCCTTGTTGATTGTATGGTCAAAAATAAATCAGACTCAGCGGGGTTAGGATGTAAGTGGAACCACTCAGAAAAAGAATGATTGGCAGTTACAGCATTCACTAAGTCATATTTCCATGTGCTTTTTAGTCTTGTATTATCGGCTGTTATGCCGCAGGTAATATACAATGCACCATTGAGTGAGAATGCCTTTGCCCCTTTTCTACTTCCTTGATTGGGGATAGGAGGTAAGCTATTCAAACTGTTGTTGAATGCATCAAAGCAGAGGGCGTTATCGGTATAGTTACTTAGTCCGTCAAAACCTCCCACCATAGCTCCGCTGTATTTTACCTTGCAATGCGCCATGCTGCCTGTAGGGGTGCTTAACAGACTGCTTATCGACAGCCAACTATTTGTTTGTGGGTTGTATTGCCATAGATCTCCCAAGGCCACATCATTTTCTCCAATACCACCAATTACATAAATAAATCCGTTGCTCTCAAAGCAGGCTGCGAGGTTCCTTGCCAAACCTGGAAAGCTTGCTTTTTGTGTCCATGTGTTATTGATGACATCATACTGCCACCAATCATTAAACAGTTGATTGGAATTGTTTCTCCCAAGGCCTGCGAAACCGTTAGTGTGCAAAGTAGCTGCTGCACATGCTCTTGATCCACTGCCCGGATAGGGGGCAATTGAAGTCCATTGGTTGGTTTGCGGATTGTATAAATAACCATCTTTTAAATCGCTGCCCGTTTGCGTTATACCTGCAAAAACACAGGCGTTTGTTATAAATGAAAAACTAAAGGCATACTGTCGCGCTGCACCGGGCAAATCAGCAATGCCACTCCATGTATTAGTACTGTCATCGTAGGCGTAAAAATCATTTGTTACCTGATAGCCAATTGCCATACCACTTCCTGCAAAAGCCCTTTCATGACAAGTAAATGCTACCAAATCATCTCGTTCACCTCCAGCAAAATCGGCAACCTGAACCCACTGCGCTCTTACGTTGCCAACAAAAAATATGGCAGCAGCAAAAATGACTAAAAAGCAATTGTGATTTTTCATGAACATACAACGACTCAGAAAGGAGTTAATTGTTTTGATCCGAGATAAAAATTTAATTTAGCACATATTTTTTAGCGACCTCTTATTATTTCACTATTTTTGGCACTGATATGAATTGGTTTTTCCACATTGGACGTTATTACATTATGATGTCAAGGGTTTTCAGTAAACCCGAGAAATGGAGTATTTATCGTAAGCAATTCATTAAGGAAATCGATAACTTAGGTTTGGGTTCCTTGGGCATTGTGGTCATCATTTCTATTTTTATGGGTGCGGTAATCACCATACAATCTGCCTTTGGTTTTGAAAGTCCCTGGATTCCGCTTTATGCAGTTGGTGTGGCATCACGCGATTCCATTGTGTTGGAGTTTTCTCCAACCATTGTTAGTCTTATTTTAGCAGGAAAAGTGGGTTCAAACATTGCCTCTGAGATTGGCACCATGCGTGTTACAGAACAAATTGATGCACTCGAAATTATGGGTATCAATTCTAAGTCATACCTTATCCTCCCTAAAATTGTTGCTGCTGTTTTCATCAATCCTTTTTTGATTGTTATCAGCATGTTTTTAGCGCTGTTAGGTGGTTTAATTGCCGGGCAAATGACAGGTGCTGTCACTCATTATGAATTTATTTACGGTATTCAGTATGATTTTCGCCCCTTCAATGTTACCTATGCGCTCATCAAAACATTATTTTTTGCCTTTATCATTACTTCTGTAAGTGCTTATCATGGTTACTATACCCAAGGTGGTGCGCTTGAGGTAGGAAAAAGCAGTACCAATGCCGTGGTGTATAGCAGCATTGTCATTTTGTTGTTCAACTTTATTCTTACACAGTTGCTGTTGTCATGATTGAGGTCAAAAATATTTACAAATCATTCAACGGTAAAGCAGTCCTTAAAGACATCAATATTGTTTTTGAAAGAGGCAAAACCAATTTAATTATTGGCGAAAGTGGCTCAGGAAAAACTGTATTGATGAAAACAATGGTTGGCTTGTTCAATGCCGATAGTGGAGAAATTAATTACGAGGGCAAAAATTTTATTGCGATGGATTTTGACCATCGAAAAGAAATAAGAAAGGAAATAGGGATGCTGTTTCAAGGTGGCGCTTTATTTGACTCACTTACCGTTGAAGAAAATGTGATGTTTCCTCTTGGTATGTTTACCAACATGAGTGTAGCCGAACAGCGTGAGCGCGCTGACTTTTGTCTTAATCGTGTAAACCTTAAAACAGCACATAAGCTATATCCCGCAGAAATTAGTGGCGGGATGAAAAAACGTGTAGCCATTGCGCGCGCTATTTCTATGAAGCCCAAATATTTGTTTTGCGATGAACCAAACTCAGGACTCGATCCCAAAACTTCTATTCTAATTGATAACCTTATTTACGAGCTCACTTCTGAACTAAACATCACCACTATTGTGATTACACACGATATGAATTCGGTGATGGAAATTGGCGACAATATTTCATTTTTGTACAACGGTGAAATCAATTGGAAAGGGCATCGCAATGATGTGATGTATGCAAGCAGCCCCGAGCTTAACAATTTTGTTTATGCTTCCGAGTTCATGAAGAAGCTCAAAAGCACGATGGGTAATAAATCCCATTAGCATGTAGTAATTTTCTGTTTTAACCCAAATTCCACATTAGAAAATAATACAATGAGGCAATGCCGAAATTCGACTAAATTGAAAGTGTTATCGGTATTAAAACTACTTATTTGAAAACCTTTTCTACAGAGTCAATGCCTAAAAATAAGGATTAGGTATTGTTGTATGTGCATCAGTATTAGCGCACCACAACTTCATCAACCAATTGCATGCAAAATTCTTCGTTGATATTACTTTTTATTTTTTCTTTGGCAAAGCTCAACTCATGTCGGAGTGCCGGAGAATCAATTTTCAAGAAAAGTGTTTTATCGCGCAATTGTATTTCTTTGGTATGCTTGGCGATAGTTTTTCCCATCATTTTTAACCAACTGGCTTCAATCATAGCTGTGTTTACGCCACTTTCAATGCGGTATGCTTTCACTAATGCCATTAGCACCTCCTTCATACTTTGATCATTGCCGTAGCGCATGTTCAATCTCTTTGAAATTGTTTGAAGTCTGTAATCGTTTGAAACTCTTTTGATGCCTTTATCAAAAACTTTTCCAAAGCTATTAAATTTAATGGTGTTATCAACTTGGGATGCGATAAAAAATGCAGTAAATGGTTCTTACGCAGATAGTTCATGTAAATTTTATTTTTCCACAGGTTCATCAATTCTACGGCAGCAGTTTCCTTCACTTTGCCGGCAGCGCCAATTTTTTTATTGTTATTGCTAATAATATGCAAAGCACCTTTGCCATCACCCCAAGGACGATCCTTTAAAATTTTTTTATTGAAGCGGAACTGACCTGAGTTGATGATCCTATTTAATCCATCGAAGCTGATTTCAGAAATTGTAAATTGCGTAAAATATCCCTGCTTGTTTTCCTCACAGCAATCTTTTTCAAAATGATACACGCGTTTATGTGGCACTCTGCTAAAGTCAACCATACATACCT
>JALRAS010000069.1:12080-14497 GCA_023262495.1 Bacteroidia bacterium
GAGCTGTCGCGCGAGAGTATCGGATCGTAGAAAAGTGCTCGGCCTAATAAGATGCACATTGAATCCTGTTGCACAGCATCGGCCGTGTAAATCTGCTTAGGCCATTGCTTCTTGTTATGAACCATACATACCTTGCTGCTGCTTGTAAAGTTTGGGTAAACGCTAAACTCATAAGGCATTTTATACAGTTTCAGAAAATCATAAAACAAATGAAATGGTTGTATAAAAAGTCCACCGGCCCTAAATCCTTCTATTTGATGTGCATTGGGGATGTGCGCAATCATTTCATGAAGTAACTGATGGCCTTTTTCGAGCAATGTAAAACCTTCTTGTGGAGCCAAATTACTAATGGCAAACTTGCTTGTATTGCTTAAATCCCACTGATTAATTTCAGGCAAATACTTGGCATCTAACCAATGCGGGTGTATATGCAAATATACATAGTGTCCTTGTGCAGCTATTTCAGCAATTTGCTTGCGCACCGCTTCTTCATCTGCTTTAGCTAGCGGGTGGCTGGCCGCAACTTCCTGTAGTCGCATCAAATAGAGGATATCCACGAAAAAAATTGCCTGCACGTTTTGTCTTTGCAGCACCTTCAATAACTCATAAGTTGGTGTAAGCAAACAGTTTTTTGCAGTGCCACTGGAAGGACCAAGAAACAACTCATAATCAAAGGTGAGCAATATGTTTTTTAGGGCTTTCATGAGATAATTACTGCACGATTTTTTTCATAATCTATGACGTCTCCCTTGAATTTTTTACCTTGCATGCGATGTTGAAGGGCAATCATGGTATCATAGAGGAGGCAGTATGATTTGTTTAAATCAATCTTCCATAAAAAACCTTTTTTGATTTGGCAGCCAAACCTCATTTTAAATTCCTGCATACCTTGTTGTTTGGTGCCGGTAACATCGCTCAAACGGCAACCACCCCAAATATATTTTTGAACGCCCGCAGCTTTTAATTGTTTTATAATTTCAAACTGCAAAAGCTTAATACTTCCGTTTTGAAGGGTGGGGTTTTTGGCTCCTCCGTATAAGTAGTTAGCTTCTTTTTTGGTATAAGTAATTACTGCGCCACCCTCTAAGGAATTGTTGTAGTATAAATTCATCAACATAAAATGCTTGTTGCTCAAGGCATGTTGCATATGCTTGAAATGCGAATATGAATCAAAATAAACATGTTGCTTTTCATGCACCTCTCGGTAAACATCATAAAACGCTTGCAGTTCAGTTGTATTGGTTTTGCATATTACCAAGTCAGGATTTAGAAGCACTTTGCGAATAGCGTTCCTGTATTTTGATGAGAATTGATTGAATATTTCTTCTTCTGTTTTATCGCTGAGTGTTGTGTAAAGTTGGCCAAATGGGCAATAGGCAGCACTATCGGGAACAGCATGAAATACATCCCACACAAACGGCTGAATGATGCGATGATATTTTTTTTCTTTTTTAAGTTGTTCGATGCAAGCGTTAAGAAATTTTTTCTCGGCTGCTGCGGTCAATCGTTCACCTGCTAGCAATGGTGGATACATGATTTGAATAAAATTGAAAATCAATTTTTTATAAATCCTAAATGGCATCCAAACTTTGTGATCCTCGGTAATAAAGCCGGTTTCATAGCCGTTGCTATGCTCAAATTCATGATATGCCTGCGTAAAGAAAACAGGATACGCATCTGCTGTCAGATGTAAAAATATATTTCGTTCCTTTGCATCAATAATTTCGATGTTCATTCTAGTTACACATGGTATGAACTGCAAAATAAACAAATAAAAGATAAAATACAGCATGTTTTTATTGAGCGCAATGGCAGATAAAATCTTTAAACTTGCCCTAATGAGTAAAGGATACCGCATGCGTTTATATCAAGCTGCTGTTGATCATCGGCTAAGACATAGTAAGTTTGGCAAATTTGCCTTGAGCCGCCTTAATCAATTCATGAGTGAGCATCACTTTACGCATACCGAATTCATGAAAATTGCGGGCTCAGATAATTATCAACAAGCATTTTGGCAAAGCGATTTAGGATTTAGTTGGTTCAATAACAGTATTGGAAACAAAAATGCCTATTTTGATTTTGCGTTGCATCAAATGTCAGCTGCCTCCTTAAAATCTGTGCTTGATGTGGGTTGCGGTTGGGGCGCTTTTTGCGCATCTGCTGCCGCACTGCAAGGTGTTGATAGGGTATTGGGTATTGATATTTCTGATAAAATAATTCATGAGGCAAAAGCGCGATATCAACATGCACATTTGCACTATGACGTAAAAGAAATTTTTGATATTGATCAACAATACGATTTAGTTACAGTTTTTGGCTCTTGTGATTACATTAGTCCCAATCAAATAGATGCCTTTCTTGAGCAGGTATACAGCTTAAGCAGCAGGCAAATCATCATTGTTAGCTCTCTACGAGGA
>JALRAS010000006.1 GCA_023262495.1 Bacteroidia bacterium
GTAAATATTTCCAATATTGCGCAATGTGGTTGCGATGGCCTGCTTATTACCTAATTCAAAAAACAGAACAAAGGCCTTCTGCAAATCAGATAAACCTATTTGATATTGTGATACCAAAGAATAGGCAGCACCTGAACATCGGTAACTATAGGCAATACCCAATTTATAATCAATATTTGCCGATAATTCTCTTGCTTTCAAAGCACAATCTAGCGCTTTGTTTGGAAAGGTGTGCCTTATCTTCCAGGAGTAGCGATTGAGCAAATCGGCTTTTTCCTGATCACCGGCAGTCATTTTAAGCCTTTCGCTTATGTCTATTTCTTCCAATTGTTCAATCACAGGCAATTATTTTTCTGCGGTTTTGTATCAGATTGAGAGCGTTAAATTAATTATTAATTTAATAATGACAAACTTCTTGTGAAAATGATGTTTCCTGTCAAATTGTTAACAAAGTTAAGCCCAAGGATATGTATCAAACCAACCTTTAATTGATGCTCAACCCGCTGTTATAGCTATGACATTGCTGGCTATAAAATGCTGAATTTTATTTTATCGATACATTGTAAATTTGAATAATTTTGCAACCAAACTATAATATATGACTTTCAACTTTAACAACAAAAAAGCACTCATCAGGGTGGATTTCAATGTGCCGCTGAATGATTCTTTTGAGGTAACTGATCATACCAGAATTTTAGCCGCATTGCCAACCATTAAAAAAGTACTCAGCGATGGCGGCAGCGTGATACTCATGTCGCACTTGGGAAGACCAAAAGATGGTCCTACCGAAAAATACTCACTCAAACATGTTTTACCTGAGCTAAAAAAACATTTGGGCATTGATATAAAATTTGCTGACGATTGCATTGGTGAGGCGGCCTATCAACTGTCTAAAGATTTAAAGCCGGGCGAAGTTTTGTTACTCGAAAATTTACGTTTTTACAAACAAGAAGAAAAAGGGGATATTGAGTTTGCAAAAAAATTATCGCTTCACGGCAATGTTTATGTCAACGATGCTTTTGGTACAGCTCACCGAGCGCATGCTTCAACTGCTGTAATTGCTCAATTTTTTGCTGGTAATAAAACTTTTGGATTTTGTATAGAAGGTGAATTAAATAGCATCAATAAAGTTTTGAATGGCGCTGAAAAGCCATTTACAGCTATTATGGGAGGTGCCAAGGTATCAGATAAAATAATTATTTTGCAACAACTCATCAATAAGGCCGATAACATTATTATTGGTGGCGGTATGGCCTTTACATTTGTGAAAGCACTCGGTGGAAGCATTGGTAAATCATTGGTGGAGGAAGATAGACTGCAAACGGCTATTGATATTTTAGAGGAGGCCAAACAAAAAAATGTGAAGATTTTTATTCCTGTGGATGCAGTGGTTGCCGATGAATTTAGCAACAATGCTAATACACTGCATACCCCAATAAACAGCATTCCCGATGGATGGATGGGCCTCGATATTGGGAATGAAAGTCAACTAAAATTTGGTGAGGTTATTGCCAACTCTAAAACTATTTTATGGAACGGGCCAATGGGTGTATTTGAAATGTCAAAATTCGAAGCGGGTACTAAAGCTGTTGCTGAGGCTATTTGTGAAGCAACAAGTAAAGGTGCTTTCTCTCTCATAGGCGGTGGCGACTCTGTTGCGGCTATTAACAAATATCAATTGGCCGATAAGGTGAGCTACGTATCTACGGGTGGCGGTGCTTTGCTCGAATATATTGAAGCAGGAACTTTACCTGGTATAAGTGCTATACTCGAAAAATAATAGATCATATGGATGCAGAGTTTGAAGAAAAGTGGAATCGGGTGATCGACAAGGTATCAGAGCCATACGGTGAACGTTTGGAGTTTGATGCCATCTTGTTTTTAATTGGTGTGCAAGAGTTAGGTAAGGGATACCGCAAATTTACCAAAGATCAAAAAATTGAAGTGATGCATGTGGCTATTTGTAGTTTGCTTGCACCATACGGATACTATATTTTTGAGGGTGTTGATCCTGACGGTTGGCCACATTGGACAGCCACTGAAAAATTACCATTCTTGAAACCGCTGCAACAACATCACCTAATGAGGCAAGCAGTGGTAAACTATTTTGAAAACAATGAGTTGCTTGAAAATAAAACCGTGAACTAACTATCTGTATTTTACGGTAATCTCAGCAGTTTCTCCCGGAATGATATGAATATTGCTTTTTGGGAAAATCATGGCATCCTTAGTAACTTCAACTTGCAAAATTACTTCTAATGGAAATTCATGATAGGTTCTTCCATTGTTGTCTGTTGTTTTCTTGTCTTTTACAATACCGGGTTTAGGGTTGTTGTCAGAATTCAAGTTCACAACAGCCCCAAAAACAGGAAGATTCAATGAGTCAACAACAGTAATTATGGCCTTTCCGGGTTCCTCTTTTTTGCAAGATGGGGCAAAAAATATGGCAACAACCATAAGTATGACTGAAAAAAATATGACAGTTTTGTTTTTCATTGTTGAATGTTTTTAATGTTTTACGTTTCGGTTTGCAAATATGTTAGCAGCATGTTGAAATATGTTGCTCTTTGAAATCAATTTTTAATATTAAGTGAATTTAAATTTGAAGTGTAAAGGTAAATTATTTTTCTTTGCTACACAATACTTCCAAATAAAATGAGTCATAAAACCTACCTTTTTCGATTGATTAAATCAATGATCACATGGGTTTTTATGTTTTGTCTGATACAGAAATCTTATGCCCAAGAAGACACAATTGTAGTGATTAATACCTCCAAAGGCATCATGAAATTTAAATTGTTTGATGATACACCAACGCATAAAAGAAAGTTTTTAGACATGGTGCGAACAGGTTATTATGATAGCCTCATGTTTCACAGAATAATTAAAGATTTAATGATTCAGGGCGGTGAACCCGATGCAAGATTTGCTGGACCCGCAAAAGCTTCTTCAATAGAAAACCCCGATTGCATACTTAAACAAGAGATCAGCAGCCAAAGATTTCACAAACGCGGTGCATTGGCAGCTGTTAACCAAAATGATGAACGGCCCAATAGTAAATCTTCATGCATTTGTCAATTTTTTATTGTTTTAGGGAAAAGATTTAGCGATAAAGATTTTCAATCGCTAGAAAACAGAAGAGAAAATCAGCTTAAGCAAAAGATGATTAACGTCTACCTTTCTATGCCTGAGCATAAATTATTGAAAGATAGATATGATGCTCACCTAGAGGCGCGTAACAACGATAGCCTAAACACAATCAGGAAAACAATTATGCCATTTATTGAAGCTGATTTGAAGAATGAAAAAATCAGAAAGTTTACTATTGAAGAAAAAAGAATTTATGCCACACTTGGAGGTGCACCACATCTTGATGGCAATTACACAGTTTTTGGTGAACTCATTGAGGGCTGGGAAACATTAGATAAAATTGCCGCAATTGAAGTTGTGGGTAACGGCAAACCTAAGGAGGAATTGCGCATACAAGTGTACACCGAAGTTGTTAAATAATTATTTATGAAAGAAAAAATTACAAGTTTACTTGAACAAGCAGAAGCCTACAGCATTGAAAATACTGATCATTCGGAACAATTTCGATTGAAATTTTTAAGCAAAAAAGGAGAGTTAAACAATTTGTTTGCTGATTTTAAAAATGTTCCTAATGAAGAGAAAAAAGAAATAGGTGCGTTAATCAATGCTTTTAAAGAATTTTGTCAGTCTAAATATGATGCTTCCAAGGAATTGTTTTCTGCATCTGCCAGCGCTCAATCGATAAAAGATGATTTCACCAAACCAGGCTTTCCTTATGCGTCTGGCGGGATTCATCCACTCACCGCCACTCGACAGCGTATAATTTCTATATTCGAGAAGATAGGTTTCACCGTTGCTTCAGGCCCCGAAATAGAAGATGATTGGCATAATTTTTCAGCACTCAATTTTCCTGAAAATCATCCTGCGCGCGATATGCAGGATACTTTTTTTATTGATTCCAAATTCGCTCTTAGAACCCACACTTCATCTGTACAGGTGAGATTAATGGAAAATAATAAACCACCTTTCAGATCATTGATGCCTGGAAGAGTTTATCGCAATGAGGCCATTAGTGCCCGTGCGCATTGCTTCTTTCATCAGGTTGAAGGTTTGTATATTGACAAAAATGTATCGTTTGCCGATATGAAACAAACCTTACTTTATTTCTCTAAAGAAATGTTTGGAGAGCAAACCAAAATACGCCTTCGTCCTTCTTATTTCCCATTTACAGAGCCAAGTGCCGAAATGGATGTAACCTGCTTCATATGCAATGCTAAAGGTTGCAATGTTTGTAAACACAGCGGGTGGGTGGAAATAATGGGTTGCGGTATGGTTGACCCCGAAGTACTTAAAAATTGTGGCATAGATGATCAAGTATACTCCGGCTTCGCATTTGGTATGGGAATTGAACGAATTGCCATGCTCAAATACAGAGTTAATGATTTAAGATTATTCTCCGAAAATGATGTTAGATTTTTAAAGCAGTTTCAATCCGCAGATGAGTAAAATCGAGCAACTACAAGAGTTTCTGAAGGAAAATCCTGAAGATGCTTTTATCAACTATGCGATTGCACTTGAGCACGTAAAATTAAATCACAAAGACCAAGCCAATCAGTTATTTCATTCGCTAACAATAAAACATCCTGATTATTTACCTACTTATCTGCAATATGGCAATTTGCTGGTCGAAATAGGTGAACAGAAACAAGCAGCAATCATTTATGAAAAAGGAATAGCTGTCGCCTTATCTCAAAAAAATTTAAAAGCAAAAGGTGAACTCGAACAAGCATTATTCATGTTAGATTAGTTCATGTCTTTAATGACATTTACCGCTTCCTTAATATAGGCATCTTTCTTCACCGCTTTAATCCAATCTTCATTCATTACTTTTTTAGTGCTATCGCTAGCAATTTTTTCTAAGTCTTGAGCCATTCCGTATGCATTGAGTTGTTTGCCTTCTTTTTCTAGTTTGTCCAACAAATCAGTTTCCACATTATTTTTTTTCTGCTCTGCACGGTACTTTTCTAGGTTAAGGGAGATTAAGGTATTATCTGCTTGCTTCTTAAATTTTTCTTCAAGTTCTCTTATTTGTTTGAAGGTTAAATCACCTTCAACACGCGCTTTGCTTTTCTTCTTTATTTCATCATAATTCCAGGTGGCATTCCACCTATTAATGCTTGCAGGAGCAATTTCATCCCATGGCATAGGATAGTCTTCTTCTCTTTCTCCTTTGTAAAGTTTTTCATATTTATCGGGCAATACAATATCAGAGTTAACACCCTTTAACTGGGTGCTTCCGCCATTCACACGGTAAAACTTTTGCATGGTTAGTTTTAAACTTCCTATTGGGGCATAGCTCATGTGTGCATAATCTAATCGATCATCCATACCTAATACACGTTGTACAGTTCCCTTGCCAAAGGTTTGCTCGCCACCTAATATAATTCCGCGCTTGTAATCTTGTATGGCAGCAGCAAGTATTTCAGATGCGGATGCGCTAATATTGTTCACCATAATCACAAGCGGACCATCGTATAGTATACCGGGGTTTCGATCTTCCAAAACATCAGCATTGCCACCTGTATTTTTTACCTGCACAATAGGTCCTCTATCAATAAACAAACCGGCCATGTCAACTACATCTTGTAATGATCCTCCACCATTATTTCTTAGGTCAATGATCAAACCATTAATATTTTGCTCTTTTAATTTGATGATTTCGTTTTTTACATCAACTGCGCATCTTCTTCCACCCGGCTTGTTGAAATCAGCATAAAAGCTAGGGAGTTTTAAATATCCTACCTTGTTGCCCTCTTCAATAATTAAAGATTTTGCATAGGTTTCATCGAGCACCACAATATCCCTAGTTATAGGAATCACCTTTGTGCTTGCATCGGGTTTGCGCACTGTTAATCGCACTTCAGTACCTTTCTTACCCCTTATCAATTGTACCGCATCATCTAATCGCATATCACTGATATCAACCGGCTCATCTTTACCCTGTGCAACCTTTAAAATCACATCACCAGCCTTTAATTCTCCTTGTCGCCATGAGGCACTACCAGGCACAATGTTAGATACTTTAATGACACCATCTTTTTCTTGTAGCTGGGCGCCTATACCTTCTAACTGCCCGCTCATTTGTATATCAAAATTATCTTTCACTTTAGGTGGAAAAAATTCGGTATGCGGATCAAAAACATTGGCAACACAATTTAAAAACATTCCTGCACGGTCCGTTTCATCAACTTTCTTTAAACGCTTAAAAAAATCAATATAGCTCTTTTCTACCTTTTCTCTCGATTCCTTTTCAATTGCTTCAAAACTTTTTGTTTCGATAACGGTATCCTTTCTTAGCATTGCCTTTTCTTGCGCCTCAAGTGCCTCATTGATTCTCACTAGCGTTTGATATTTGAACAATTTTCTCCATTCTTCTTTTTGCGACTTGATGTCGGCTGCATAATTAATTTTCTTTGGATCAGTTTCTATTTTTTCATCCTTGTTGAAGTCGAATGGTGCCTTCAACAAATCCTTGTAAAATGACTCTACCTCAGCGTATCGCTTAGTCAATAATTCATTGCTGCGATTAAAAAAATCAAACTTATCTGATTTTAGTTGATCATCGATGGAATAACGCATAGCCTTCAATTCATTAATATCGGACTGAATCAAAAATTTCTTGTTCACATCAATGCGCTTCAAATACAAATCATACACATCTTCAGAGAATTTATCATCGAAATTTCGGGGCTTAAAGTGCCCCATTTGCAATAGGCTACTCATCACGTTTTCAGTGATGACGGTTTTATCATTAGAGTTAGATGTGTCGGGTAAAAAAGAACACATGAAACAACTTACCGAAAATACAACAAGGGTGCTAAAAAATAAGAATCTGTTTTTCATAAATTAATTATTCATACAAATATAACCTACACACATCAAATCACCTGTTAATTAGTGTGAAGTATAATTCAATTGATTTCATATCCTCATGTATGTTAAACGCTCAGTTTGATTATTTGATGCGGAAATAACACCCATCCAATAACACTTGTAAACAAAAGATTTTTTTATTTCACATAAACTTCAGCAAAAATTAATTGTTATGCACAAAAATATATTTGCAACAATACCTTTTTTGAGGTAAATTTGCACTCCATTTAGATTTATTCTAAATAAAAATAAGTGTATAAATAATTGAAAATAAATAATTTACAATGATTACTGTATCGGAAAATGCCAAAGAGCATGCATTGAAATTAATTAGTGAAGAGCAAAAGCCCGAAGATACTTTTATCAGGGTTGGTGTGGAAGGAGGAGGTTGTTCAGGCCTCTCTTACAAGCTCGAATTCGACAATCAACTGAAAGAAGGAGATCAGCAGTTTGAAGACAAAGGAATTAAAATTGTAGTCGATCGAAAAAGTTTTCTCTACTTGATTGGCACTGAGCTTGACTACACTGGAGGACTCAACGGAAAGGGATTTGTGTTTATAAACCCCAATGCCTCAAGAACCTGCGGCTGCGGTGAAAGTTTTTCTGTTTAACTGTTTCTAACATTATACAAACCACGATGGCAGACATTTTAGAAGAAGTTACGGGCAGTGAATATAAATACGGTTTCACTTCCGACATTGAAATGGATACAGCCCCAATTGGGCTCAACGAGAGTATTATTCGTTTTATTTCTGAAAAGAAAAATGAACCTGCGTGGATGCTCGAATACAGACTTAAGGCATACAGCAAATGGCTGACGATGAAGGAGCCAAAACATTGGCCTCATGTATCATATCCCGAAATAGACTTTCAGAATATTATTTATTACGCAGCACCAAAACTCAAAAAAGAATTAGCGAGTTTGGACGAGGTGGATCCCGAATTGCTCAAAACATTTGAAAAGCTTGGTATATCGCTTGAGGAGCAAAAAAGACTTACCGGGGTGCAATCGAATATTGCTGTAGATGCTGTAATTGATAGCGTATCGGTTAAAACCACATTCAAAGAAACACTGGCCGAAAAAGGAATCATTTTTTGCTCTTTCAGTGAGGCCGTACAAGAACATCCCGAGTTGGTAAGAAAATATATGGGAACTGTGGTGCCATACACCGATAATTTTTATGCAGCACTCAATTCAGCTGTTTTTACCGATGGCTCATTTTGTTATATTCCAAAAGGTGTTAGATGCCCAATGGAACTAAGCACTTATTTCAGAATCAATGCATCCGGAACAGGTCAATTTGAAAGAACATTGATCATTGCCGATGAAGGCGCTTATGTGAGCTATCTCGAAGGTTGTACAGCCCCCATGCGCGATGAAAATCAATTGCATGCTGCCGTGGTTGAAATCATTGCACACAAAAATGCAGAGGTAAAATACAGTACGGTGCAAAACTGGTATCCTGGCGATAAAGACGGAAAAGGAGGCATATACAACTTTGTAACCAAGCGTGGAATATGTCTCGAAGACAATTCTAAAATTTCATGGACACAAGTTGAAACAGGTTCAGCAGTAACGTGGAAATATCCTTCGGTAATTTTGAAAGGCAATAACTCAGTAGGCGAATTCTATTCGGTTGCAGTTACCAATCATCATCAACAAGCTGATACAGGTACCAAAATGATACATATTGGGCGCAATACCCGAAGCACAATCGTATCGAAAGGGATATCAGCAGGTTTGAGCAATAATAGCTATCGTGGTTTGGTAAAAATACATAAGGGTGCAAAAAATGCGCGTAATTTTTCTCAGTGCGATAGTTTGCTTATGGGTGATAAATGCGGAGCACATACATTTCCTTACATTGAAATTAAGGACCAGTCGGCCATTGTGGAACACGAAGCCACTACATCAAAAATTGGAGAAGATCAATTATTCTATTGTAAGCAAAGAGGAATTGATACAGAAAAAGCTATTGCCCTTATTGTAAATGGTTATTGTAAAGAGGTGTTTAATCAATTACCGATGGAGTTTGCTGTGGAAGCCCAAAAACTTTTGGCAGTAAGTCTTGAAGGTTCGGTAGGATAACATTTAGAAGAACCAACTAACAGCAACAAATTGGTGCATCAAGATAGATCAAACAAGCGTATTCATAACAATCGAAAATACAACATTAATAAGCGAAACGCTTAAATAGGAACTTAACAAAAAACACAATATAAAATCAAGATGATAAGTATTAAAAATTTGCATGCTTCCATTGATGGGAAAGAGATTTTAAAAGGTTTCAACTTGGAAGTGAATGCAGGAGAGGTACATGCCATTATGGGGCCAAACGGATCCGGAAAAAGCACTCTAGCAAGTGTTTTGGCAGGAAGAGAAGATTATGAGGTAACCGATGGAAAAGTTGTTTTTAACAACAAAGATCTCTTAGAAATGTCGCCCGAAGACAGAGCTAGAGAAGGACTATTTTTAGCTTTTCAATACCCTGTAGAAATTCCGGGCGTAAGTAACATCAACTTTTTGAAAACAGCCATTACCGAAATCAGACAGTATAAAGGTTTACCTCCACTTGAAGCAAAAGATTTTTTAAAATTAGTAAAGGATAAGCAGGCGATGGTTGAACTGCAAGGATCTTTGGCAAATAGAAGTGTCAACGAGGGCTTCAGCGGTGGTGAAAAAAAGCGCAATGAAATTTTTCAAATGGCGATGCTCGAGCCATCCCTTGCAATTTTAGATGAAACAGACTCAGGACTCGATATTGATGCGCTCAGAATTGTTGCAGGAGGCGTTAACAAATTACGTAGCAGCAACCGCTCCTTCATTGTAATTACACATTATCAGCGATTGCTCGATTACATTGTGCCCGATTTTGTGCATGTGATGTACAATGGTCAAATTGTAAAAACAGGTACCAAAGAGCTTGCCTTAGAACTCGAAAGTAAAGGATACGATTGGATTAAAAAAGAAACTGAACAAGCTATTTAACCTACAAAACAATTAGTATGAACAATGTTTCTGTTCCTCATATAACACAATCTGCAGCTGATCATTTTCGACTAGTTTCAGCTTCATTGCCTGGTGATAGCAAGGTTCTTGAACTTAGAACAAATGCAATGGAGCGCTTTGTGGCTAAAGGTTTTCCACTAAAATCTGACGAAGAGTACAAATATTCGGGTACCGAAAAAATATTGAAGGATGAAATTTTATGGACGACCGAAATTGCGCCTGAAAGAGTTATAGATTTTGATACCATTAGAAATCTTCACAAGGACGCCTTACATGTTTTTTTCGTGAATGGTGAATTGATTGAGCAAGCATCTGATATCAATGCCTTACAAAATAAGTTAGTCATCTGCACCTTAAAGAATGCAGCGTATGATCATGCTGAAGTTTTCAATAAGTATTATGGCAAAAATGTTGTTGGTTTTGATGATGCATTTGCACAGTTGAATACAGCTATGGCATGTAATGGTTTATTAATTCATGTGCCCGAGGGCCTAATAATTGAAAAGCCCATTCAAATAAATCACATTGGATATGCAAACAATCAATCCTTTTATCAACAGCATCACTTGATTATTGCTGACAAGGGCGCAAGTGTAAATATCATTGAAAATTATATTTCTAACGACCAATCTGATGCTTATTTTAATAACCAGGTAAATGAAATATTTATTGCTGAAAATGCACAAGTAAAATATTATCAATTACAAAACGAGAACAAGCAAGTAGTGCATATTAATGCAACACAAGTGCATCAAGAGCAAAGCTCTTATTTCGATACCAACACAATAACGATCGGAAGTGCTTGGTTGCGTAACAACCTAAATATTAAGTTGAACGGCTTGCATTGTGAAACGCACCTGAACGGATTGCAAATTTTATCAGGTCAGCAGCATGTCGATAACCATACATTGGTTGATCATCAAATGCCGCATTGCAATAGTAATCAGCTGTACAAGGGTATATTAAAAGACAAAGGCACAGGGGTGTTTAATGGGAAGATTTTTGTTAGGAGAGATGCTCAAAAAACTAATGCTTATCAATCTTCAAAAAATATGTTGATGAGTGATGATGCAACTATGAACACCAAACCTCAACTTGAAATTTATGCCGATGATGTAAAATGTTCTCATGGTTCAAGCACAGGACAAATTGATAAAAATGCGCTCTTTTATTTGCGCTCACGAGCACTGTCAGAGGATAAGGCGCGTACGCTTTTATTGCACGCTTTCGCTATTGAGGTCATTGAAAAAATAAACATTGCTTCCTACCGAAGTTATATAGAAAATATAATCGAACAACGATTCGAATAAGAATAACAATATGCTGGAGGAATCAAAAATACAGACTGCGAATATTGCCGAATACAGAAAAGATTTTCCTATTCTGAGCCGTCAAATCAATAACAAGCCGTTAGTATATTTCGATAATGGAGCTACAACTCAGAAGCCACAGGTTGTGATTGATGCCGTTAGTCATTATTACGAGCATCTGAATGCCAATATACATCGTGGTGTACATACACTCAGTCAAGAAATTACGTTAGCTTATGAAGATGCGCGCATCAAGGTTCAGCAGCATTTAAACGCAGCTCATTCTCACGAAATTATATTTACCAAAGGAACTACCGATGCCATTAATTTGGTTGCACATTCCTTTGGAAAAAAATATTTTACTTCTGGCGATGAGATACTGATTTCTGCCATGGAACATCACTCAAATATAATTCCATGGCAACAATTATGTGAAGAAAAAGGATGCGAGTTGAAAGTTATACCAATCTCCGATTCTGGTGAAATATTGATGGATGCGTTTGAAGAGTTGCTTACAAGCAAAACAAAAATTGTAGCAATTACGCATGTATCAAACACCTTGGGAACAATTAACCCGGTAAAGGATATGATTGCCTGTTCGCATCGGAAAGGTATTCCTGTTTTGATTGACGGAGCTCAAGCAGTTCCGCACCTAGCAGTGGATGTACAGAATCTGGATGCTGATTTCTATTGTTTTAGCGCACATAAATTATTCGGACCTACCGGAGTTGGTGTGCTTTATGGGAAAGAAATTTTTTTAAACGAATTACCCCCTTATCAAACTGGCGGTGGTGTCATCTTGTCGGTTGATTTTCAAAAAACAACTTTTGCTCCGCTTCCGCTAAAATTTGAAGCAGGCACACCGCACATTGCAGGGGGAATTGGTTTGGCAGCAGCTATTGATTACGTGAATCAAATAGGACTAAATAACATTACTACCTACGAACATTATTTGTTGGAACATGCCACCAATAGGTTACAAGAAATAGAAGGGGTTAAAATAATTGGTAATGCCAATAAAAAGGCAGCTGTAATTTCATTTATAGTTGATTCATGTCATCCTTTAGATGTAGGTACATTGCTCGATAAACAAGGAATTGCTGTTAGAACTGGTCATCACTGCACACAACCTTTGATGAAATTATTGGGTATTCCGGGCACAGTTCGTGCCTCGTTTGCATTCTACAACACCATCGATGAAATAGATGTATTTGCAGAGGCGTTGAAAAAGACAATTCGTCTGCTTAAATAAAATAAACTATAATGAACTTTGCACAAATAGAAAATGAAATCGTAGAGGAGTTTGAGTTGTTTGGCGATCATTGGGAAGCCCGCTACGAGCATCTGATTGATATGGGAAAATCGCTTCCGCTAATTCCTGAAAAGGAAAAAACAGATGATTTACTCATAAAAGGTTGTCAAAGCAAACTTTGGTTGAAATCTTATTTTGATGGAACGCTGGTAACTTATATGGCCGATAGTGATGCTATTATCACAAAGGGAATTGCTGCGCTCATTATAAGGGTTTTGAGTCATCATACACCAGATGAAATTGTTCAAGCTGAATTGCAATTTATCGACAAAATCGGACTGAAAGAGCATTTAAGTCCAACAAGGGCCAATGGTCTTGTGAGCTTAATCAAACAAATGAAACTTGACGCCCTTGCCTATCTATCAAAATCAGCAAAACAATAATAAGAAAATATATGCCTGCCGTTATCATATCAGATAATACCGAACTAACCCAAAAGGTAATAGATGTACTTAAAACAGTTTATGATCCTGAAATACCAGTCGATATTTGGGAGCTGGGGCTAATATATGAAATCAAGGTTTCTGCCGATGCCGATGTATTGGTAACCATGACGCTCACTTCTCCTTCCTGTCCTGTGGCAGAGACACTGCCACCCGAGACCGAGGAAAAAATCAAGAACATTGAAGGGGTAAAATCAGCCAAAATAGCCCTCACCTTTGAGCCGCCTTGGGAGAAAGATATGATGAGTGATGTGGCACAATTGGAATTGGGTTTTATGTAGCATCTGATTCATTTAAATTTTCAAGGATGGATGAAATTATCAATAAAGTTGCATCAAGTGGATTAGTGGAAATTAATCTCGAAGAATTTTATGATCCTACAGAAAAAATTGCTGTAGATATGAAAGACTTTTTGAGTGTGGTGAACATGCAAGGTGGCGATGCTTATCTTTTGAAAGAAAAGTTATTTAGAGAAAAAATAAGTCAACTCAAGATTGATAGCTATCAAGATAAAATTGTTCATCTATTTTGCTCCGTTGACGCCATCATACCAACATGGGCCTATATGCTACTTACCATTAGTATTTCTCCAATTGCAAAAAGGGTGATGTTCGGAAAAAAGGATCTTGTTGAAGAAATTCTTTTTAGTGAAGCGTTGGCAAAAATCAATCCCGCTGACTATACAGATGCGAAGGTCGTCATCAAAGGATGCAGTAAGGTTGATGTACCAATTAGTGCTTACTGCGAGCTTTCTGCTAAGTTAAGGCCTTATGTTAAGAGCATCATGTATGGCGAACCCTGTTCCACAGTTCCTCTATATAAAAAAACGAAATCAACAATGTAGTATAATTCAAATATAATACTATCAGTTTTTTATTATCTGACAAAGCAATATGTTTTTTAATTTCTAAACCCTCAAAATTAAATACCTATTACCTTCCAATATGATACTTATCAAGTAGCTTAGGATAAAATTTTTGAGACCACAGCAGATTTCTCTTCATTGTAAATTTTTCTTTTTTAACCCGAATTAATCAGTAGAAGTTACGCATGTAAAGCATTAGTGATTTCATGAGGGTAATCCCGCTTAGCAGTTGTTACACCTGCTGTTTCAGCGATTCCGCATTATTTAATGCTAAATTTTGGTTCAACCAGTTGTTTTGGTTATTCTGCATGTTCTAAGAGGGAATTTGGATTAAAAGCGAGGGACTAACAATAGAGCAAATTCATATGCGTTAAAAAAGCAAAATGAACCGGGGCCTATCTCATTCGTAATAAAAACTAGGCAAATGATTTCAGAAAGCGAGTTTTTAATATAAAAAATGGATAGCCACATTAAATCATAATTTTTAAATAGGCATTTTCTAATCGACCAAAATAGAATACGTTACATTAAAAGTATTATCTTTGTGGATTGATATGGTATTAACTCTTCAAGTATTCAAAGGAAACGCACGGAATTCGGCAATTAAACGCTGCATGACCATCCTATTGATGATTTTGATGGTCAATTTTTTAGGAATTGATAAAGCCAATGCTCAAAAAGGACAAGCCTTTACACTCGAAATAAACGGAATTATTAAAGATGATGACAACGGTCGGTCTATCGATGGGGCTATTGTAAAGGTTACCACAGTAAGTGGTCAAACAGTTCAAAGTTCAACTACCACCGGAAATGGAAAGTTTAAATTTATTCTGGAGCCGAATAAAGAGTATCTCATCACCGCCTCTAAACCAGGTTACACCGGCAAAATTGTAAGTGTTAACACAAAGGATGTTGATGTTAATTCAGGTACTCTTGATTATTATAAGTTTCCAATTTCAATCAGTATTTTCAAGGAGGTTCCTGATTTAGATGTATCAGTGTTAAAAAGTCCCATAGGTTCCATTTTTTATAATCAAACATTAAAGGATTTTGATTACACAGCAGACAAGTTTCAGCGAGAAGCCATGGAAAAGATGGTTAAAGAATTGGAGAAGAAAAAGAAAGAGGAGGTTGAAAAAAAGACCAAAGAGGACAATGAACTGAAGGATAAGGCCAAAAATGAGGCAAAGCAAAAAGCAGAAGCAGAAGCTGCCGCCAGAAAAAAAGCCGAGGAAGAAGCAAAAAATAAGTTAAAGGATGAAGCCAAAGCCAAAGCGGATGCAGAAGCAGATGCAAAAAGAAAATTGGCAGAATCGGAAGAGGCAAAGAAAAAGCAAGCTGCGGATGCTAAAAAAGCTGCCGAAGAAGAAATCAAACGGAGAGCGAAAGAGTCGGCTGAGGAGGCAGAAGCAAGGAAGAAATCTGAGGCAGAGGCAAAGCGATTGGCAGAAGAGGAGGCCAAAAATAAAGCGAAGGCAGAAGCTGAAGCGCGTGCTGAAGAAGAATTGAAGAAAAGAGAAGAAGCCAAAAAAAAGGCAGAGGAGGAAGCCAAAATTAGGGCTGAAGCCAAGGCACTCGAAATGGAAAAAAGAAAAGAAGAGGCTGAGGCAAGAAGGTTGGCAGCTGAAGAGGCCAAAAAAATCTATGTTAAAAATATTGATTATGAAACACAAGAAGGCACTAACTTTAACATCACAAAAACAATAATTACTACACTCAAAGATGAAAAAGTGGAGTATAAGAAAATAATATATAGTTGGGGAGGGGTGTATTATAAGAAGGATACCTCGGACATCACCGAAGAAAGTTTCATCACCGACCTTAAAAATGTAATCTTAAAAACCGAATAAAATAAGCCGGGTTGTCATTATTCTCCGAAGGAAAAAATTATAATAGTTTCGTATTTTTTAGTCCTCATTGTTAGTTAAGTCAAGGTTTTGTTAATAAATAAATTCAATCAGCAAAATTTATTGCTCTTGAAAATCAGCAAGTTGCAAAAAGTGAAAATAAATTGCTGAAGAAATCAATAGAAAATCTCGAATTTTTTCAACCAAAGTTTTTTTTTTAGGAATATTTATTACCTTTGCACTCCCTTTTTTACGAGGGGTATGTTCAAAAATTTAATAAAATATTAATCAATTAACTAAATGCCTACAATACAACAATTAGTTCGTAAAGGCCGCCAAAAGCTGGATTACAAGAGTAAATCAGCCGCTTTGGATTCATGTCCGCAAAGGCGCGGTGTTTGTGTGCGTGTTTATACAACCACACCTAAGAAACCAAATTCTGCAATGCGTAAGGTTGCAAGGGTTCGCTTAACCAATACCAAAGAGGTTAACGCTTACATCCCTGGAGAAGGTCACAACTTACAGGAGCACTCTATTGTGCTTATCCGTGGAGGAAGGGTAAAAGATCTTCCGGGAGTACGTTACCATATTGTGCGTGGTGCACTCGATACCTCAGGTGTTGACGGTCGTAACCAACGTAGAAGTAAATATGGTACCAAAAAGCCAAAAGCCGGTGCAGCAGCCGCAGCCGCAGCTAAAGGAGCTAAAAAGAAATAATAACATTTTAGGTAATAACATTCATAAGCCTTTCAAATGAGAAAGTCAACACCCAAAAGAATTCCGTTACTTCCGGATCCAAAGTTCAATGACACTTTGGTAACCCGTTTTGTAAACAACCTAATGTACTCAGGTAAAAAAAGTACAGCTTACAACGTATTTTATGATGCCATAGATATTGTTGAACAAAGAACCAACGAAAATGGTCTCGATGTGTTTAAAAAAGCATTGTCAAACATAACCCCTCAAGTAGAGGTGAAAAGCCGCAGAGTGGGTGGAGCAACGTTCCAAATTCCTCAAGAAGTGCGTCCAGAGAGAAAAGTTGCAGTAGCAATTCGTTGGATGATTCAATTTTCTCGTAAAAGAAACGAGAAATCGATGAGCATGAAGCTTGCCGGTGAAATTGTAGCAGCCTCTAAAGAAGAAGGAGCAGCATACAAAAAGAAGGAAGATACACACAGAATGGCCGAGGCAAACAAAGCATTTTCACATTTCAGATTCTAAACGTCAAATGAGCCACTTAAAATTTACAAGAAATATTGGTATTGCCGCGCACATTGATGCGGGTAAAACAACCACCACTGAGCGTATTTTATACTACACTGGTGTGAACCACAAAATTGGTGAGGTGCATGATGGTGCAGCCACAATGGATTGGATGGTTCAAGAGCAGGAGAGGGGAATCACGATTACCTCTGCAGCTACCACTTGCTTCTGGAACTACAGAAACGAGAAATATAAATTAAACATCATTGATACTCCCGGTCACGTGGACTTTACTGTTGAAGTAAATCGTTCATTACGTGTACTCGATGGTCTTGTATTCCTTTTTTCAGCAGTTGATGGTGTAGAACCACAATCTGAAACTAATTGGAGATTAGCAAATAATTACAACGTAACACGTTTGGGATTCGTTAATAAAATGGATCGCTCCGGTGCGGATTTTCTTGCGGTTGTAAAGCAGGTTCGCGAAATTTTAGGTGGTAATGCAGTTCCACTTCAGTTGCCTATTGGAGCTGAAGAAACTTTTAAGGGGGTGGTTGACTTAATCAACAACCGTGCAATTATCTGGAACGAACATGATAAAGGAATGACTTTCACAGAAGTTCCTATTCCTGACGATATGAAGGATGAAGTGCATGAGTGGAGAGAAAAATTGTTAGAGTCGGTTTCTGAGTTTGATGAGAAATTGATGGAGAAGTTTTTTGATGCTCCTGAAACTATCACAGAAGCAGAAGTACTTAGCGCACTCCGTCAAGCTTGTTTGGCCAACAAAATCGTTCCAATGGTTTGTGGTTCTTCTTTCAAAAATAAGGGTGTTCAAACTATGCTTGATTTAGTGATGGAGCTAATGCCTTCACCGCTTGATAAAGAAAACATCAAAGGAACAAATCCTGATACAGGCGAAGAGGTTGTTAGAAAACCTGATGCCAAGGATCCTTTCACAGCATTAGCTTTTAAAATTGCTACTGATCCATTCGTAGGACGTTTGGCTTTCTTCCGCGCCTATTCAGGTCGCTTAGATGCAGGGTCTTATGTGCTCAACACAAGAAGCGGAAATAAAGAGCGTATCTCTCGTATTTTCCAAATGCATGCCAACAAACAAAATTCTATTGAATTTATCGAGGCCGGAGATATTGGTGCTGCAGTAGGATTTAAAGATATCCGCACGGGTGATACCTTGTGTGATGAAAAGAATCCAATCGTTTTAGAGGCAATGAATTTCCCTGAGCCAGTAATTGGTATCGCTATCGAGCCAAAAACGCAGGCCGACTTAGATAAATTAGGTGTTGCTCTCAATAAGCTTTCTGAAGAGGATCCAACATTCAAGGTGCATACCGATGAAGATTCTGGTCAAACCGTTATCAGCGGAATGGGAGAGTTGCACTTAGAGATTATTGTAGATCGTTTAAGAAGAGAATTTAAAGTTGAGGTTAACCAAGGAGCACCGCAGGTATCATACAAAGAAACAATTAATGGTTCAATTGAACACCGCGAAGTTTATAAGAAGCAAACAGGTGGTAGAGGTAAATTTGCCGATATCAAGGTTGTGATATCTCCTGTTGATGCTGATTGGGATATTTCTAAGGATGCTTTACAATTTGTAAATGAAATCGTTGGTGGTAATATTCCACGAGAGTATATTCCTTCTGTAGAAAAAGGATTCAGAGCAGCTATGGCTAACGGTGTATTGGCAGGTTTCCAAATGGATTCAATGAAGGTGAGGTTATTGGATGGTTCTTACCATGCGGTTGACTCGGATTCATTATCATTTGAAATTTGTGCTAGAACAGCTTTCCGTGAGGCCTTACCTAAATGTAATCCAGTATTGCTTGAGCCAATCATGAAAATAGAAGTGTTAACTCCAGAGCAAAACATGGGTGATGTGGTAGGTGACTTAAACAAGAGAAGAGGTCAAATTGAAGGCATGGATTCTAAAAACAACACCCAGGTTATTAAGGCCAAGGTACCTTTGGCAGAGATGTTTGGTTATGTTACTCAATTGCGCACGATCACTTCAGGTAGAGCATCGTCCACAATGGAATTTGATCACTATCAAGAAGCACCTAGAGGTGTTGCAGATGAGGTGGTAGCTAAAATCAAAGGTAAAAAAGCAGAAAAAGTATAACATATATAGTTCTTTATTCAATATACAATGAGCCAAAAAATCAGAATCAAACTTAAATCTTACGATTATAATCTTGTAGATAAATCTGCAGAGAAAATCGTAAAAACAGTAAAGTCGACAGGTGCTGTTGTGAACGGACCAATTCCACTTCCAACTAACAAGAAAATTTTTACTGTGTTGCGTTCGCCACACGTTAATAAAAAGGCAAGAGAACAATTTCAGTTGTGTTCTTATAAAAGATTGCTCGATATTTACAGCTCAACCTCAAAAACTGTTGATGCATTGATGCGCCTCGAGTTACCAAGCGGAGTAGAGGTGGAGATTAAAGTGTAAGTGCAAGTAGAAGTAATAAGTTAATTTTAAAAAGAAGAGTATTTAAAAATTATAATAATGTCAGGAATAATTGGTAAAAAAGTAGGAATGACCAGTATTTATGATGCCAATGGTAAAATTATACCATGCACAGTAGTTGAAGCTGGTCCTTGTGTAGTTACGCAAGTAAGATCCAAAGAGGTTGACGGTTATGAAGCCGTTCAGCTTGGTTATGAGGAGCGCAAAGAAAAGCACACCTCAAAAGCCATGATGGGTCATTTTGCCAAAGCACAAACAACCCCAAAACGCAAACTTGTTGAATTCAAAGGATTCACAGATGAGAAGAAGCTAGGGGATATTGTTAATGTTGAACTTTTTGAAGAAGGCGACTTCGTGGATGTTGTCGGAACCTCCAAAGGAAAAGGTTTTCAAGGTGTTGTAAAGCGCCACGGATTTAGTGGAGTAGGTGGTCAGACTCATGGTCAGCACAACCGCCTCAGAGCGCCAGGTTCTTTAGGTGCATCATCATTTCCTTCAAGAGTATTTAAAGGAATGAGAATGGCCGGAAGAATGGGTGGAGATAGAGTTAAAGTTCAAAATTTACAAATTTTAAAAGTGTTAACCGACAAAAATCTTTTGATCATTAAGGGATCTGTCCCGGGTGCAAAGGGTTCTTATGTTCTAGTTGAAAAATAAGATGGAATTAAAGGTATTAAACAAAGAAGGAAAAGAAACAACCAATAAGGTTGTTCTTAATAAGGAAATTTTTGGTGTTGAACCAAATGACCATGCTATTTATCTTGATGTGAAACAGTACCTAGCTAATCAGCGTCAGGGAACCCACAAGGCTAAAGAAAAGGCAGAGGTTGCTTACAGCACAAGAAAGTTAAAACGTCAAAAAGGTACTGGTGGTGCTCGTGCTGGAAGTAGAAAATCAGGAACAATGGTTGGTGGAGGTAGATTCTTCGGACCACGTCCAAGAAACTACAGTTTCAAGTTAAACAAGAAATTGAAGGTGCTAGCAAGAGCTTCTGCATTAACATACAAAGCCCAAGAAAACAAAATTACAGTTGTAGAGAACTTCAGTTTCGAAGCTCCGAAAACCAAAAAATATTTGGATTTGATGAAAAATTTAAATGTTTTAGATAAAAAAACATTGCTAGTGCTTTCTGAATCAAATAAAAATGTATATTTGTCGGCTCGAAATTTAGGTAATACAAAGGTTGTAAGTGCTTCAAATATAAATACTTACGATGTTTTAAACGCTCAAAACCTGATTCTTTCAGTGGGATCTTTGACCGAAATTGAGAAATTATTTAACTAAAAATTAAGAATTTTCCATCATGGAAACACTAATAAAACCGGTGATAACCGAAAAAATGACCGCTCAAGGTGAAAAGATGAACCGTTTTGGTTTTATTGTACATCCCAATGCCAATAAAATTGAAATCAAAAATGCCGTTGAGAAAGCTTATAATGTTAATGTAGTAAATGTTTGGACACAAAATTATATTGGCAAGCTTAAAACACGTAACACCAAAAGAGGTCCGGTAACTGGTGTTGCTAATCGCCACAAAAAGGCGATCGTTTCATTAAAAGAAGGTGAAACAATTGATTTTTACAGTAATATTTAATTAAGAAATGGCACTAAGAAAACTTCGTCCATTAACGCCTTCGCAGCGTTTTAAAATGGCAAATACATTCGAGGAGGTAACAGCTTCCAAACCTGAGAAAAGTTTAATTGAACCGGTTAAAAAGTCAGGAGGAAGAGATTATACAGGTAAGATGACCATGCGCTATATTGGTGGTGGTCACAAGAAAAATTATCGTATCATCGATTTCAAAAGAAGTAAGGATGGTATTGAAGGAACAGTGAAAACTATTGAGTACGATCCTAATCGCAGTGCACGTATTGCTCTCGTTTTCTATAAAGATGGAGAAAAGAGATATATGATTGCTCCTGCTGGCTTAAAAGTTGGTCAGAAAGTAATGTCAGGAAAAGGTGCTGCTCCCGAAGTAGGTAATGCTCTTTTATTGAGTGAAATACCTTTAGGAACAATTATCCATGCGATTGAATTGCATCCGGGCCAAGGCGCGGTGATGGCAAGAAGCGCTGGTACTTATGCACAACTTGCTGCTCGTCAAGATAAATACGCTGTTATCAAAATGCCTTCCGGTGAAACACGCATGATACTATTAACATGCAAAGCAACTATTGGAGCTGTATCAAACGCTGACCATAACCTAGAAGTAAGCGGTAAAGCTGGTCGTTCACGTTGGTTAGGACGCAGACCAAGGACTAGACCGGTTGTGATGAACCCAGTTGATCACCCAATGGGTGGAGGTGAAGGAAGAGCTTCAGGAGGTCATCCACGTTCGCGTAAAGGTATTCCTGCTAAAGGATACAAAACAAGATATCCTAAAAAGGCATCTAACAGATACATCATCGAAAGAAGAAAGAAATAATATAAACGGTTTAATGGCCCTGTTAAATGGGTTCACAACTAAAAAAGAAATAAATGGCACGTTCACTCAAAAAAGGTCCTTTCATCGACCACAAATTAGAAAAGAAAGTATTGGCTGCAGTTGCCAGTGGAAAAAAAACTGTGATTAAAACATGGTCAAGAAGATCCATGATTACACCTGATTTTGTTGGTCAAACAATTGCAGTGCACAACGGAAATAAATTTATTCCTGTTTATGCTACTGAGAATATGGTAGGTCACAAATTGGGTGAATTTTCTCCGACAAGAAACTTTCGTGGACATGCCGGACAAAAGAAAGACAAAGGTTCAAAATAATATTGTAAGGATACATACACATGGGCGTTAGAAAACATAAAGCAGCAGAAGCCAGAAAAGAGGCAAACAAAAACATCAGTTTTGCCAAGCTTAATAATTGTCCAACCTCTCCTCGTAAAATGAGATTGGTTGCCGACATGGTAAGAGGTATGAGTATCGATAAAGCTTTGTACCTATTAAAATACAATCCTAAGGAAGCTTCAGGAAGATTAGAAAAGTTATTGCTCTCTGCAATTGCAAATTGGCGTGCTAAAAATGACGGTGTGCGTTTGGAAGAAAGCAATCTTTACATCAAAGAGGTTTTTGTAGACAGTGGTCTTCAAATGAAGAGATTGAGAACAGCACCGCAAGGGAGAGGTTACAGAATAAGAAAGCGTTCAAACCACGTTACCTTGGTTTTAGACAGCAAATCAGAAGTTAATTAATATTTAATACTTTCAATAGATACATGGGACAAAAAGCTAACCCGATAAGCAACAGATTAGGAATCATCAAAGGATGGGACTCAAACTGGTATGGTGGAAATAACTATGCCGATAAAATAGTTGAAGATTATAAGATCAGAAATTATTTGAATGCCCGTTTGGCGAAAGGTAGTATTTCAAAAATCATTATTGAAAGAACTTTAAAATTAATTACAGTTACCATCAATACTGCACGTCCGGGTATCATCATCGGAAAAGGCGGTAAAGAGGTTGATAAATTAAAAGAGGAGTTGAAGAAAATTACTAAGAAGGACGTTCAAATAAACATTTTTGAAATAAAGCGTCCTGAGCTCGATGCACAATTGGTTAGCGACAGCATAGCACGTCAAATTGAAGGTAGGATTTCATTCAGAAGAGCTATTAAAACTGCAATAGCTTCTTCTATGAGAATTGGTGCTGAAGGTATTAAGGTGAGTATTTCAGGTCGTTTGGCAGGTGCAGAAATGGCAAGAACAGAACATTATAAAGAGGGTAGAACACCACTTCATACATTCAGAGCTGATATCGATTATTCATTATCAGAGGCGCATACAACCTACGGAAGACTTGGTGTAAAGGTATGGATCTGCAAAGGTGAGATTTATGGAAAAAGAGATTTATCTCCAAACATTGGTCAATCTGCCTCAGCAGGAGCTTCTGCCGGCAAAACGGATAGAAATGCACCTTCAAGAGGAGGGAGTGGAAAGCCGAGAGGTGGAGCGTCCGGAGTTGGAAAAAAAAGAAACAGTAAATAAAGTTAAGATTTTTTGATTATCAATAATATTTAAAAGAGATGCTACAGCCAAAAAGAACGAAGTATCGTAAGATGCACAAAATGAAGATGAAGGGGAACGCTAATCGCGGTAACCAGATTGCATTGGGTTCATTTGCGATTAAAGCTGAAGAAGGTGCATGGATCACGGCAAGACAAATTGAAGCAGCGCGTATCGCTGTTACCAGGTTCATGAAAAGAGAAGGTCAAATATGGATACGTATTTTCCCTGATAAGCCAATTACCAAAAAACCTGCTGAGGTTCGTATGGGTAAAGGTAAAGGTGCCCCTGAGTATTGGGTAGCGGTTGTGAAACCGGGAAGAATTATTTTTGAAGCCGATGGTGTGCCTTTAGCAACTGCCAAGGAGGCATTGAGATTGGCTGCTCAGAAATTGCCTATTACTACTAAATTTGTCGTAAGAAGAGATTATAAAGAAGATACCGTATAACAACGTTAAGTAAAACATCATACAATGTTAAAACAATCAGTCATAAAAGAGTTCAATGATGGCGAATTAAACGAGCGCTACACTGCTGAATTGGCATCACTTTCTAAAATGAAAATGAACCATGCTATATCACCATTGGAGAATCCTTTAATCATCAGAACAACAAGAAAAAATGTTGCGCGTTTGGCAACTGAAATTACTAAAAGAAAAAACAAATAATCATGGAAAGAAACCTTCGCAAAGAAAGAATAGGTTTAGTAGTTAGCAACAAGATGAACAAGTCTATAGTTGTGTCTATTGAGCGTAAGGTAAAGCACCCTAAGTATGGGAAATTCGTTAAGAAGACATCAAAGTTTGTTGCTCATGACGAAAACAACTCTTGCAGCATAGGTGATACAGTTAAAATTATGGAAACCCGCCCGCTAAGTAAGACTAAGAATTGGCGTTTGGTTGAAGTTTTAGAAAAGGTTAAATAATATTCCATTTAGGATTAATACAGTATAAAATGATACAACAGGAATCAAGGCTATCAGTAGCAGACAATAGTGGAGCAAAGGAAGTACTTTGCATTCGCGTGTTGGGCGGAACCAAAAGAAGATATGCTTCAGTTGGCGACAAAATTATCGTAAGTATTAAACACAGTTTACCAAGCGGAAACGTAAAAAAAGGTACCGTTTCTAAAGCTGTTGTTGTGAGAACTGCAAAGGAGGTTAAGCGTCAGGATGGATCTTATATCAGATTTGACGACAATGCCGTAGTTCTTCTTAATGCTTCTGATGAAATGAGAGGAACTCGTATCTTTGGCCCGGTTGCCAGAGAATTAAGAGAAAAACAGTTTATGAAAATAGTTTCATTGGCCCCGGAGGTGCTTTAATCAATACAAAATCATGCAAACTAAATTACACATAAAAAAAGGCGATACGGTAAAAGTTATAGCCGGTGACTCAATAGGTCAAGAAGGCAAAGTGCTGGAAATCGATCGCGCCAGTTTAAGAGCGATTGTTGAGGGTGTTAACATGGTATCTAAACATGCCAAACCATCAGCCTCGCAACCACAAGGTGGCATCATTAAAAAAGAAGCATCTATTCACATCTCTAACCTAATGCTTTCGATTGGTGGTAAAACAACCAAAGTAGGTAGAAAGAGAAATGATGATGGTAAAATAGTACGTTACGCTAAAAAAACAGGGGAGGTTATAAAATAATGACTTACGTTCCAAGACTTAAAGAAAAATACGCTAAGGATGTAGTTCCAGCGTTGAAAAAGCAGTTCGAGTACAAAAGTTCCATGCAGGTACCTCGTTTGCAAAAGATTTGCATCAATCAGGGGATTGGTTCAGCAGTTTCTGACAAGAAGTTGATTGATTCAGCCTTGAATGACCTTGCTACCATTACAGGACAAAAAGCAGTTGCAACCAAATCAAAGAAAGATATTTCTAACTTTAAGCTTCGTAAAGGTGTTCCAATTGGAATTAAAGTTACCTTACGTGGTGATAAAATGTATGAATTTCTAGACAGGTTAATTTCTGTTGCTTTACCACGTATTCGTGATTTCCGCGGAATCAACGAAAAGTCATTTGATGGCAAAGGAAATTATACGATGGGTGTTACAGAGCAAATTATATTTCCTGAAATACAAATCGATAAAGTAAATAAAATAATGGGTATGGATATTACATTTGTAACATCTTCTCCAACAGATGCCGAGGCTTTTGCATTGTTAAAGCAGTTTGGCTTACCATTTAAAAACCAGAAAAACTAAGAAGTAACATGGCTAAAGAATCAATGAAGGCAAGAGAAGTAAAAAGAGTGAAACTTGCCGATCAGTTCGCTGAAAAAAGAGCTGCTCTTAAAGCTGCCGGTGACTATGTTGGCTTGCAGAAATTACCAAGAAATTCTGCTCCAACAAGACAAAGAAATCGTTGCAAACTAACCGGTAGACCAAGAGGATACATGAGACATTTCGGTCTTTCACGTATCACTTTTAGAGAGATGGCGTTGAATGGTAAAATACCGGGCGTAGTAAAAGCTAGCTGGTAAATAAAAAATAATTAAATTAGTATTCATATAATTATCCTGTTCGCGGGGTAACATATAATCAAAAACATGACAGATCCAATTTCAGATTATCTTACAAGATTAAGAAACGCCATTCAGGCCAACCACAGATTAGTAGAGATTCCTGCCTCTAACATGAAAAAGGAAATTACAAAAATCCTTTTCGAAAAAGGTTATATTTTAAATTATAAATTTGAAGATAACAGCGTTCAAGGGAATATAAAAATCGCCTTGAAATATCATCCAACCAACAAACTTAATGCTATCAGATCTTTGGTACGCGTGAGCAAACCGGGTCTTAGAAAATATGCGGGCCATGCCAACTTACCAAAGGTAATGAACGGTTTAGGTATCGCTATTATCTCAACTTCTAAAGGTCTCATGACCGATAAAGAAGCGAGAAATTTGAATATTGGTGGTGAAGTTATTTGTTATATCTCTTAAATTATTTCAGTTATGTCAAGGATAGGAAAATTACCGATAGTAGTTCCCTCAGGAGTTGAGGTGAAAGTGTCGCCAACTAATTTGGTGACCGTAAAAGGAAAATTAGGTGAGTTAACACAACAACTTAAAGATGGCGTTTCAGTTGAAGTTGCCGATGGTAAAATAGAACTTAAGAGAGCAAGTGAGGAAAAATCTCACAAAGCACTTCACGGTCTTTACCGTTCACTAATAGCTAATATGGTTAAAGGTGTTTCAGAGGGTTACAAAATTGAACAGGAACTTGTTGGTGTTGGTTATAGAGCAGCAAACACTGGTCAAATGTTGGATCTAACCTTAGGTTATTCACACAATATAAGCATAGAGTTACCCAAAGAAGTAAAAGTAGCCACGGCCACAGAAAGAGGTAAAAACCCAACAATCACCATGACAAGCCATGATAAACAATTGCTTGGTCAGGTTGCTGCCAAAATCCGTTCGCTGCGTCCACCTGAGCCTTACAAAGGTAAAGGTATCAAGTTCGTAAATGAACAGTTACGCAGAAAAGCAGGAAAATCAGCAGGTAAATAATAGGTATAAAACAACACATTAAAAGAACATAAAATGGCTTTAACTAAAGAAGCAAGAAGGGAAAGAATCAAAAGGAGAATCCGTAAAGTTGTTACAGGAGACGCTCAAAACCCTCGTTTATCAGTTTTCAGAAGTAACAAACAAATCTATGCACAATTGATTGATGATGTTACTGGTCGTACCATAGTGGCTGCATCATCAAAAGTGAAAGAGATAGCTGATCAAAAAGTGAATAAAATCGAGCAAGCTCGTCTGGTAGGTAAGGCTTTGGCCGAAAAGGCGCAAGCAGCTGGTTTAAGCAGTGCAAGATTTGACAGAAATGGTTATTTGTACCATGGTAGAATTAAATCTTTGGCTGATGCAGCTAGAGAGGCAGGTTTAAATTTTTAATATTTACATTGTAACAAGCATATAAATGTCAAACGCGCAAATTAAAAAAGTAAGATCAAGCGAGATTGAACTTAAAGATAAGTTAGTAAGTGTTCAACGTGTTACCAAGGTAACTAAAGGAGGACGTACATTCAGTTTTTCTGCTATCGTAGTGGTAGGTGATGAGCATGGTGTTGTTGGTTACGGTTTGGGTAAGGCAAAGGAAGTAACCGATGCAATCACAAAAGGTATTGAAGATGCTAAGAAGAATCTTATTAAAGTACCTATCATCAAAGGAACCGTGCCACATGAGCAAAATGGTAAGTATAGCGGTGCAAGAGTGTTTTTAAAGCCTGCTGCGCATGGAACAGGAGTAATTGCTGGGGGTGCGATGCGTGCAGTTTTAGAAAGTGTTGGGGTAACTGACGTATTAGCAAAATCAAAGGGTTCTTCTAATCCGCACAATGTGGTTAAAGCGACTATTGATGCGCTTGTTCAAATGAGAGATGCGATAACAGTTTCTCAACAAAGAGGAATCAGTATGCAAAGAGTTTTTAACGGATAATAAATAAAGCTTCATTATGGCTAAGATCAAAATAACACAGGTAAAAAGCGGTATCGACCGTCCTGAGAATCAAAAAAGAACACTCAGGGCCTTAGGCTTCACCAAGATGCATCAAGTGCTTGAGAAAGACGACAATGCCAATATTCGCGGCATGATTAATAAGGTTAAACACTTGGTATCCATCATCGATTAATAACGTTTAGAGCAACGATATAAAATGAACTTAAGTAATTTAAAGCCTGCAGAAGGCTCAACAAAAAACAGAAAAAGAATAGGTAGAGGTCAAGGTTCCGGCAGAGGAGGTACTTCCACACGTGGACATAAAGGTGCTAAATCTCGTTCAGGATACAAGAGCAAGGTTGGTTTTGAAGGAGGTCAGATGCCTCTTCAAAGAAGGATTCCAAAAGTAGGTTTTAAAAACATCAACCGAGTTGAGTATAGAGGTATTAACCTTGATGCTTTGCAGATTTTGGCAGAAAAAACCAAGGCAGCTGATATTGATATGGCTGTATTGGCACAAAATGGACTTGCTTCTAAAAACGACTTAATTAAAATTTTAGGTCGTGGCGAATTAAAGGCCAAATTAAATGTAAAGGTACACGCTTTTTCTGCAACTGCTAAAGCTGCAATTGAGAATGCCGGTGGCACTGCAGTAACACTTTAATGACACTATGAAAAGTTTTATCAACACATTAAAAAACATCTACAAGATTGAGGAGTTAAGGACAAGAATCCTTAACACACTTGGTTTCTTGTTGATATACAGATTGGGTTCCTTCATTGTTCTTCCGGGTGTTGACTCAGAAGCTTTGCAGGCAGCTAATGGTGATCCTTCGGGACTTGCCGGATTAATCAACATATTTGCTGGTGGCGCTTTCTCAAGGGCATCAATTTTTGCGTTGGGAATCATGCCATATATTTCTGCTTCTATTGTGATGCAGTTACTTGGTTTGGCTATTCCTCATTTCCAACGTTTGCAAAAAGAAGGTGAAAGCGGACGTAAGAAAATCAATCAGTATACGCGTTTTTTAACTGTATTGGTAACCGTGCTTCAGGCGCCAGGTTACATTGCATCGCAAATACCTGTAACTGCCAGATTGCACAACGATACACTGTTCTGGACCTCTTCAATCATCATATTGCTGGCAGGAACAATCTTTATCATGTGGCTTGGAGAAAAAATAACTGATAAAGGAATTGGTAATGGTATTTCTCTCATTATCATGATTGGTATCATTGCTAATTTACCCGTAGCATTTATCCAAGAATTTGTATCTAGATTAGAAAATTCAGGTGGAGGTTTAGTTATTTTCCTTGTTGAGCTAGTGGTATTGTTCTTGATCATCGTGGTGTCAATATTATTGGTGCAAGGCACACGCAAAATTCCTGTGCAGTTTGCCAAGAAAATTGTTGGTGCTAAACAATATGGTGGAGTGAGACAGTACATCCCACTAAAAGTTAATGCTGCTGGTGTTATGCCAATTATTTTTGCTCAGGCAATTATGTTTATTCCATTAACCATTGCAGGTTTTTCTGAGTCTTCTTCAGTAAATAGTTTTGTTACCGTTATATCTGACTACACTGGTTTTTGGCACAACTTGCTTTTTGCGGTGATGATTATTGCCTTTACGTATTTCTACACGGCTATTACTATTAATCCAAATCAAATGGCTGATGATATGAAAAGAAATGGTGGGTTCATCCCGGGTGTTAAGCCTGGTAAAGATACAGCTACATTCATTGATGCAGTCATGTCTAAAATAACATTTCCAGGTTCATTGTTTTTAGCTTTCATTGCCATATTGCCTGCTTTTGCTACCAAAATGGGAATCAATGCACAATTTGCACATTTTTACGGAGGTACTTCACTACTGATTTTAGTTGGGGTAGTGCTCGATACCTTGCAGCAAATTGAGAGTCATTTGCTTATGCGTCATTATGATGGCTTAATGAAGAATGGAAGAATAAGAGGAAGAAGCAATCCATCGGCTGTTCCGATGGTTACGAATTAAGATAGAAAAAGCTGAGAGATGCTTTATTATAAAACGAAAGAGGAGATAGAGTTAATAAGAGTTAGTTCTTTACTTGTTGGAAAAACCTTAGCTGAAGTGGCTAAGCATATCAAACCAGGTGTAAAAACCATAGTCTTGGATAAAATCGCTGATGAATTTATTCAAGATCATGGTGCAAAAGCTGCATTTAAAGGATACGATAGCTACCCTAATGCACTTTGTATTTCGGTAAATTCTGCGGTAGTGCATGGTTTACCTGGCAATTATGAGTTGAAAGAAGGTGATATCATTTCGGTAGATTGTGGGGTTGTTAAAGATGAATTCTATGGTGATTCGGCCTACACATTTGGTGTTGGTCAAATTGATCAACAGGTTCAGAAGCTGCTTGATATTACCAAAGAGAGTTTATATCGTGGTATCAGTCAAGCTGTTTCAGGAAGACGCATTGGAGATATAGGCGAGGCAGTTCAAACCTATGCTGAAAATGCTGGTTTTTCAGTTGTAAGAGAACTTGTTGGACATGGTATCGGCAGAAACTTACACGAAGCACCTGAAGTACCAAACTACGGAAAAAGAGGAAAGGGAACATTGATGCAAAGTGGTTTAGTGATAGCGATCGAACCTATGATAAACATGGGTAGGAAAGAGGTGGTGAAAGATAAAGATGGGTGGACAATCAAAACAGCTGATAACAAATTTTCAGCGCATTTTGAGCACACAGTTGCAGTGCAAAAAGAGAAAGCTGATATTTTATCAACTTTCGAATATATAGAAGAGGTTTTAAAAAATAATAAATAAAGATAATAAAAACTAGATGCCTAAACAGTCATCAATAGAACAAGATGGAACAATAATAGAAGCGTTGAGCAATGCTATGTTTCGTGTGGAATTGGAAAACGGACATATCATTACCGCGCACATCTCAGGCAAAATGAGGATGCATTATATCCGAATTTTACCGGGCGACAAAGTAAAGGTTGAAATGAGTCCCTATGATTTAACAAAAGGACGAATTTCTTTTAGATATAAATAATTTTACCGATTGAGATATTGGTAGTGTGCTATAAAAACAAAAAAAATGAAAGTAAGAGCATCAATTAAAAAGAGAAGTGCCGAATGCAAAATCGTTCGCAGAAAAGGGCGCTTGTATGTTATTAACAAAAAGAATCCTAAGTTCAAACAAAGACAGGGATAAAAGTATTATTAAATAGATATCACTTACAGCAATGGCAAGAATTTCGGGTATTGATTTACCAAAAACAAAAGAGGTGAAATAGGTTTAACCTATATTTTCGGAATTGGCAGAAGAACTGCACAATCCATTTTATCTGAAGCAGGTGTTGATTTCAACACCAAAGTTCAGGATTGGAATGATGATCAGCTCACTAAAATCCGTAACATCATCAACGACAACTACAAAGTTGAAGGAGCGCTAAGATCAGAGGTGCAGTTAAGCATCAAACGATTGATGGATATTGGTTGCTACAGAGGTGTGCGTCACCGTGTTGGTTTACCTGTTAGAGGTCAAACAACAAAGAACAATGCTCGCACTCGCAAAGGCAAAAAGAAGACGGTTGCTAACAAAAAGAAAGTAACTAAATAATAACAGCAATTAAACGATTAATATAAAATGGCAAAAACAGTAAAAACAGCCAAGAAACGTGTTGTTCATGTTGACCCTAGCGGTGAAGCTCATATCAACGCTACATTCAACAACATCATCATTTCACTTACTAACCACAAAGGCGAGGTGATTGCTTGGTCATCAGCAGGTAAAATGGGTTTCAAGGGCTCAAAGAAAAATACTCCTTACGCGGCTCAAATGGCTGGTGAAGATTGTTCTAAAGTGGCTCATGAAGCAGGCCTTAGAAAAGTCAAGGTATTTGTGAAAGGTCCAGGTGCTGGAAGAGAGTCGGCTATCAGAAGTATTGCCAACTCGGGTATTGAAGTAACCGAAATTATGGATATTACACCAATTCCGCACAACGGCTGCCGTCCTGCAAAAAGAAGAAGAGTATAATCTTGAGTAAAATAATTAAATTAGTATCTCATTAAATCAAAATAAGAAATGGCAAGGTATAGAGGCCCTCAGTCAAAAATAGCAAGAAAGTTCAGAGAACCAATTTTTGGTCCTGACAAAGCATTGGAAAAAAAGAATTATCCTCCGGGAATGCATGGCTTAGCAAAGAAACGTGCCAAGCAATCTGAATACGCAGTTCAGTTGCAAGAAAAGCAAAAAGCAAAGTATACCTATGGTATTCTTGAAAAACAATTCGCTAACATTTTCGACCGCGCTTCAAGAGCTCACGGTGTTACCGGTGAGGTATTAATTCAATTGATTGAATTACGACTCGATAACACAGTATATCGTTTAGGTATTGCTCCAACGCGCATGGCTGCCCGTCAAATCGTTTCTCACCGTCATATAACCGTTAACGGTAAAGTGGTGAATGTGCCTTCGTATACACTAAAAGTTGGTGATGTAGTGGCCGTTCGTGAGAAATCGAAGAGCCTTGAAGTAATTAACAATTCTATTGCTGCCTCCGGTCGTTCATTTCCATGGTTAGATTGGAATTCAGATAAAAACGAAGGTAAGTTGATTGCAGTACCTGCACGTTCAGAGGTTCCTGAGAATATTAAAGAACAATTAATAGTGGAATTATATTCACGTTAATATTGAAAATAAATTTTAATTAAACACAATACACAGCAATGGCAATATTAGCATTTCAAAGACCTGATAAGGTAATCATGCTTAACTCATCCGATCACGAAGGTCAGTTCGAGTTTCGTCCGTTAGAGCCCGGATATGGTATCACTGTGGGAAATGCCCTCAGAAGAATATTACTTTCATCACTAGAAGGCTTTGCAATCACATACATCAAAATTGAAGGTGTTGATCACGAATTCTCTACTATAAAAGGTGTCGTAGAGGATGTTACAGAAATCATTTTAAACCTAAAACAAGTTCGTTTCAAGAAGCAAATTGAAGGCACAGAAAATGAGCGTCTCGTTGTAAGTGTTAGTGGAAAGAACTCATTTACTGCTGGCGATATTGGTAAGTTTACCAACGGTTTCCAAGTGTTAAATCCTGATTTAGTGATTTGCAACATGGAAAACAGTGTGAAATTGAAGATAGAGATGATGATTGAAAAGGGCAGAGGATATGTGCCTGCTGAAGATAATAAACCAAACAACGCTGTTGCCGGGGTTATTCCAATTGATGCAATTTACACGCCAATAAAAAATGTGAAGTATAGCGTTGAAAATTTTCGTGTAGAGCAAAAAACCGATTACGAAAAATTAATCATCGACATTACAACTGATGGTTCTATTCACCCAAAAGAGGCATTGAAAGAGGCAGCTAAGATTCTAATACATCACTTTATGCTTTTCTCTGATGAGCGTATTACACTCGATGTGGAAGAGAAAAAAGAAACTGAAGAGTTTGATGAGCATTCTTTACATATGCGTCAATTACTTAAGACCAAATTATATGATATGGATCTTTCAGTTCGTGCGCTCAATTGCTTGAAAGCAGCTGATGTTGAAACCTTGGGTGAACTTGTTGCATTCAATAAAAACGATCTGTTAAAGTTCAGAAACTTCGGTAAAAAATCTTTAACCGAGTTAGAAGAGCTGGTGGCATCAAAGAACCTGCAATTTGGTATGAACGTAGCAAAATATAAATTAGATAAAGACTAAATCTATTTGAAAGAAAGACAATCGTTCATCAATTGAATATTGAAACTTCTTCAGATTTTTAAATTATAACAATGAGACACGGAAAAAAATTAAATCACTTAGGCAGAACTAATTCTCATCGCAAGGCGCTTATGGCGAACATGGCTTGTTCACTCATTTTGCATAAAAGAATTAACACAACTGTAGCAAAGGCAAAAGCACTTCGCACATACGTAGAACCACTGATTACAAAATCTAAGAACGATACAACCCATAGTCGCAGAACTGTATTTGCCTATTTAAAGCAAAAAGAAGCTGTTGCGGCTTTGTTTCGCGAGGTTGGTGTTAAAGTTGCTACCCGTCCGGGTGGTTACACAAGAATATTAAAAACAGGAACCCGTTTAGGTGATAATGCCGAAATGTGTATGATTGAATTGGTTGATTTCAACGAATTTATACAAGATACACCAAAGGCAGCTCCTGCTAAAAAAGCTACTCGTAGAAGTCGTGGAAGTAAAAAATCAGAAACTGCTGCCGATACTACTGATGCTGCTGCTGAGGAAACTCCTGTTGCTGAAAAGCCAAAAAGAGCTCCAAGAGCTAAAAAGAAAGACGATACTCAAGAATAAATTTAGGTTAAATTGGTTAATGAGAAAAGGCTGTTCGAATAATTCGAGCAGCTTTTTTTATGCTGTTTTTTTAACTAAAGAATTATTTTTTTTCGTGTAGTTATACCATTTGTTTTTTTAAACCTGAATTAATCAGTAGAAGTTACGCATGTAACGCACTAGTGATTTTATGATGGAATCCCGCTTGGCAGGTGTTTATAACCCATTGAATCAATGGAGTGAATTACAGCTGTTTTAGCGATTCCGCATTTTCGAGTGCGGAATTTGGGTTAAATTTACAAAGGCCAATACGGAAATAACAAAATAGAATTCAATAAAATTGGAATATTTACTTTGTGTCATCAGCACGATACAATTGATTGAATTCCAATTGATTTTAAAGCGGTAAAAAATTAGTGTTGAAACACCTGTAAATTTGTTAATCATTTTGTATGCAGAATTAATGAAAAACTTATTACTTTCGCCCTGTTGATTACAACCTTTCTGCTTTGGATTTGTTCCTTAATGGTTTGGTGAATTTAAAATCTTGTGCATATGCCAAAAGTTACCATAGATAATCATGAAATAGAAGTGCCAGAAGGTACAACTATTTTACAAGCTGCACGCATGATTGGTGGCGATATTGTGCCGCCTGCCATGTGTTATTATTCTAAACTAAAAACAAGCGGTGGCTATTGCCGTACCTGCATCGTAAAAGTTACACAGGGAAGTGCCAAAGACCCGCGTCCTATGCCCAAACCGGTTGCGAGCTGTCGCACATTTGTGATGGATGGCATGGTGGTGCAAAATACCACGTCCCCTGAATTGCTTGAAGCAAGAAAAGGGGTGGTGGAATTCCTATTGCTAAATCATCCGCTCGATTGCCCAATATGCGACCAAGCAGGTGAATGCGATTTGCAGAACTTATCATACAACCACGGTGCCTCCGCAACGCGTTATGAGTTTGAAAGAAGAACATTCGAGAAAATTGATATTGGCACCAAAATTAAATTACACATGACACGCTGTATTTTATGCTATCGCTGCGTAAAAGTTGCCGATCAGCTTACCGATCATCGTGTGCATGGTGTGATGAATAGAGGTGATGTTGCCGAGATTAGTACCTACATTAGCAATGCCATTGAGAATGATTTCTCCGGCAACATGATTGATGTATGCCCTGTAGGAGCACTCACAGATAACACCTTCCGTTTCAAAAGTCGCGTATGGTTTAGTAAACCTATGGATGCACATCGTAACTGTAACAAGTGCAGTGGTAAAGTGGTGTTGTGGATGAAAGGCGAAGAGGTACTCAGAGTGAGTGCCCGCAAAGACAAGTACAACGAAGTAGAAGAGTGGATCTGTAACGACTGTCGTTTCGAAAATAAAGATAGCAAGCGTTGGACAATTGAAGGCCCACGACACATATCAAAAGACTCCGTGATCTCTCAAAATCATTATGAGCACATTGACATGCAAAAGTTGAAGCTCGATATTAATAGACAAATCAAGTTTCAAGGTGGTAAACAAATTGAAGAACATTATTCACGCACTCAATTTGATGAATCGAGTAAAAAAGCTTTAGACGCAGCTAAAAAATAAAATTATGGTAAGCGGTTATATCATTTATAAAAGTATTATGGTTGTTGTTGTTTTCCTCATTGGATTGGGGATTGCAGCATATAGCACCTATGCGGAGCGCAAGGTAGCTGCCTTTTTGCAAGACAGACTTGGACCCAATAAAGCAGGACCTTATGGGCTTTTGCAACCTATTGCCGATGGTGTAAAGATGTTTATGAAGGAAGAAATTATTCCAGATGTGAGTAATAAATTTCTATTCATCTTAGGTCCTTGTATTGCTATGCTCACCGCCTGTATGACAGGTGTGGTTATTCCATGGAGTACCCCAATTACAATTAATGGAGTTAGTTATCCACTTCAAATAACTGATATCAATATTGGTATATTGTATGTGTTTGGAGTAGTTTCAATTGGTGTTTACGGCATTATGATTGGGGGTTGGGCAAGTAACAATAAGTTTTCATTGTTGGGTGCTTTGCGTGCTTCTGCACAAATGATCAGTTATGAAATAGCTATGGGCCTTTCCATCATTGCATTGGTGATGATGACAGGAACCATCAGCTTGCAGGAAATTGCTGCTCAGCAATCTGGCTGGCATTGGAACATCATCTATCAGCCATTAGGTTTTTTAATTTTTATTACCTGCGCATTTGCCGAGTGCAACCGCACTCCATTTGACTTGCCCGAATGCGAAACCGAATTAGTTGGTGGATATCATACCGAATACAGTTCAATGAAATTAGGCTTTTATTTATTTGCTGAGTATGTAAACATGTTTATTTCATCAGCTATTATTTCTACTCTGTATTTTGGTGGATATAACATGCCATTGATTGGACGCTTTGTTACTGATCCCAATATGCTCAGTATCCTTGGTGTTGTATTTCTTTTCGCTAAAATATTTTTCTTCATCTTTTTCTTCATGTGGATTAGATGGACTATTCCGCGATTCAGATACGACCAATTGATGCATTTAGGTTGGAGAATTTTTATTCCTTTGTCGATATTGAATATCTTGTTGACAGGGGCAGGAATTTTATTTTTCAATAGATAATTAAACAACTGTAATCTTAAACCGGTAAAATTTTTAAAGATGCTTACAAATCGTTCGAAAGTTGTAGTGAACAAGCAGATGAGTTTTATGGAGCGGATTTATCTGCCTGCGGTAGTAGGTGGTTTAATGACAACCATCAAACACCTTTTCAGAAAAAAAACTACCATTGATTATCCAAAAGAAAAACGTGAGATTAGCGAAAACTATCGCGGACAACATATTTTAAAGGTGGATGAGAATGGAGCTGAACGCTGCACGGCCTGTGGTTTATGTGCTGTGTCATGCCCTGCAGAGGCTATTAGTATGACAGCAGCCGAACGCAAGAAAGGAGAGGAGCTCAAGTATCGCGAAGAAAAATATGCCGCAGTATATGAAATCAACATGTTGCGTTGCATTTTTTGCGGGCTCTGTGAGGAAGCTTGCCCTAAAGAGGCCATCTTTTTAACCGATCGATTGGTTCCCGTTTCAGGTGAGCGTGATGCCATGATATATGGAAAAGATAAACTAACAGAAAAACATTACAATGAAGTGGATATCAGCAAGCGTCAAACCCCTGCTGTGTTGGCTTTTAAACAAAATAAACAATATCAGCATAATCAACTGAAACAAACACGATAATAAATTTTATGCCCGCGGTGTGGAATTATTCATAATTTCGGGCGCAAATTCAGAAGCAAAAGATGACCTTATATATATTTTATTTCCTTTCATTTTTAGCGGTGCTAAGCGCGTTTATGGTGGTGTATTCCAAAAACCCTGTGCACAGTGTACTGTACCTTATCATCACCTTTTTCTCTATTGCAGGTCACTACATCTTGCTCAATGCTCAGTTCCTAGCTGCCGTGCATGTAATTGTTTATGCTGGTGCTATCATGGTGTTGTTTCTGTATGTAATTATGATGCTCAATTTGAATAAAGATACAGAAGCTCAAAAAAGTAATTACCTCAAATTAGCTGCAACGGTGGCCGGAGGAATCTTTATGATTGTTTTTATTGGTAGTCTTAAAGGTGTTGAAAAAATAGAAAACTTAAGTGCTGCCAACCAAAGTGCCGGACTCATTAAAAATTTAGGACAAGTTTTGTACAAAGATTATATGCTGCCTTTTGAAATGGCGTCCATCCTTTTTCTTTCAGCAATGGTTGGTGCAGTAATGTTAGGTAAAAACGAATTAAAGTAAAGATATGGTTCAAGAAACAATGGCAAACAGCTTACATGGTGTACCCATCAATGCCTACCTCACGCTTAGTGCTGTGTTGTTTAGTATAGGTGTTTTAGGGGTACTTTATCGCAGAAACATCATCGTTATTTTTATGTGTATAGAGTTGATGCTTAATGCTGTTAACCTCTTGCTTGCCGCATTTGGTGCTTTTCGTGGCGATAGTAACGGACAAGTATTTGTGTTTTTTATTATGGCAGTTGCAGCAGCTGAGGTTGCTGTAGGATTAGCCATATTGGTGATGATATATCGAAACACAAGAAGTACCGATATTGACAGTTTAGGTAAGTTAAAGTGGTAGCAATTTATTGAAAGATAAGGTAAAGGTTTTCAAATATGATTAAATCAGTAGCATTAGTTCCATTGTTTCCCTTGCTGGGATTCATTATAACGGGCCTCTTTGGTAAGAGTTTAAGTAAATCTGCAGCCGGCATCATTGCCAGTGGTGCCATTCTACTTTCGTTTGTTGTATCGCTGCTTCTATTCTTTCATCTCAATAATGCCGGGCCTGATGTATCACATTCAGTAAAGCTTTTTGATTGGATCAGTGCGGGTAAATTCAATGCTGATCTAGCGCTATTAATCGATCCACTTTCTTCCGTTTTCTTGCTGATCATAACGGGAGTAGGTTTTCTGATTCATCTGTATTCAACCGGTTACATGCACGATGACGAAGGGCATAACAAGTTTTTTTCATATTTGAATTTATTCGTATTCTTCATGTTGTTGCTTGTACTTGGAAGCAATTACCTAGTAATGTTTGTTGGTTGGGAAGGCGTTGGGCTTTGTTCATATTTACTCATTGGATTTTGGTTCAAAAACACTTCCTACAACAATGCGGCCAAAAAAGCATTCATTATGAATCGTATTGGCGATTTGGGCTTTTTACTTGGCATTTTCTTGATATACGTTACGTTTGGTTCTGTGAGCTACAGTGAAGTATTTGAACAGGCCAAATATTACACCTCAGATGAGCCCGTTCTTGTGGCAATTACTTTGTTGTTATTTGTTGGTGCCATGGGTAAAAGTGCGCAATTGCCCCTTTACACTTGGTTACCTGATGCTATGGCGGGCCCAACTCCCGTATCGGCACTTATACATGCTGCAACCATGGTAACAGCCGGTATATATATGATAGCAAGGTCGAACATCCTCTACACGCTTGCTCCGGCAAGTTTGCATGTGGTGGCGTTAATTGGTGTTATCACCGCTGTATTTGCAGCTACAATTGGGTTACTACAAAATGATATCAAGAAGGTTTTGGCCTACTCAACTGTATCTCAATTAGGATACATGTTTCTTGCCCTTGGAATTGGTGCCTATACAAGCGCTGTATTTCATGTAATTACTCACGCATTTTTTAAGGCATTATTATTCTTAGGTGCAGGCAGTGTTATACACGCTATGGGAGGTGAGCAAGATATCCGCAAAATGGGTGGACTTAAATCACATCTTCCAGTCACGTTTGCCACATTCTTGATTGGTACAATTGCTATTTCGGGTATTCCGCCATTTGCTGGATTCTTTTCTAAGGATGAAATTTTAGCACATGCATTTGCGCACAATAAAATATTTTGGTTATTGGGTGTAGGTGGTTCGGTGCTAACCGCATTTTACATGTTTCGTTTGTTGTTTCTTACTTTCTACGGAAAATTTAGAGGTACGCATCATCAAGAGGAACATCTGCATGAGTCACCAAAGTCAATCACAATACCGTTGATGATATTGGCAGCGCTATCTGTCATTGGCGGTTTCATTGGGTTGCCTGAGGCATTTCATGCTAAGCACGTTTTGAAATCATTCCTCAGTCCTGTGTTTGCTGATTCAGATTTAAGAATGTTGCCTGCCGAAATTTCTCATTCAACAGAGTATGCACTCATGGCCTTGGCAATCGTTATCGTAACAGTAGTGGTGTTGCTGGCTCGCAACAAATATGTGTCAAAAGGTGAGTTGCCAGTGGCAGATGGTGTAGCCCTAAGCCCTGTTTCTAAATTAATAGCAAACAAGTATTATGTAGATGAGGTTTACGACACAATTATTGTGAAGCCATTGCACTGGTTAAGTGGCATTTTTTATCGTGTGATGGACATTCAGGTTGTTGACGGATTCGTGAATTTCATTGGAAAAGGAGTTGTATGGAGTAGTAGCAACCTGAGATTGGCGCAAACCGGAAAAATAGGATATTATGTTTTCGTGATGGTGCTTTCGATTGCACTATTGCTTTTGTATATTAGTTATTAAGTTTGAAAAATAAGATATGTTAACAGCAATACTCATTGCTTTGCCCCTAGTAGCAGGGCTTTACATCATCACCTTGGGTGGTGAGCAATCAAAACGGATTGCTTTAGGTGCTTCATTGGCAGAATTGGCAATAGCAATTTTCATGTTGTCTCAGTTCCAAATTAATGCAGAAAGTCAGTTTGTATGCAACGTTCCTTGGATACCAAGTTTGGGTATCAATTTTTATGTGGCAGTGGATGGAATTTCTATGTTAATGATTTTGCTCACTACCGTTTTAACACCGCTCATTGTGTACTCTTCATTCGGACACAACTATTCCAAACCGCACAACTTTTATGGCTTAATGTTGCTTATGCAGATGGCTTTGATAGGGGTTTTCACAGCGCTCGATGGATTTTTATTCTATATCTTCTGGGAGTTGGCACTCATACCTATTTACTTTATTTGCTTGTTATGGGGTGGCGAGGGTAGAGCCAAAGTTACGTTTAAGTTTTTCCTTTACACCATGGTGGGAAGTTTGTTCATGCTTGTGGCACTTATCTATTTGTATCAACAAACTCCGGGAACACATTCATTCTCCATTGATGCACTTTATGCGGCAGGACAGGCATTAGACTTAAATGCACAGCGTGCAATATTTTGGGGTATGTTTTTAGCATTTGCTATTAAAATGCCGATTTTCCCTTTGCATACATGGCAGCCCGATACTTATGTGGTAGCGCCTACGCAGGGTACCATGCTACTATCAGGAATTATGTTGAAGATGGGTATTTATGGAGCTATCAGATGGTTACTCCCTATTGTTCCGGATGGTGTTGCGGCTTATGCCAATTTGGCCATGGTGTTGGCAATCATCGGCATTATATATGCCTCGCTAATTGCTTGGGTGCAAAGCGATATGAAACGACTTATTGCTTATTCCTCCATTGCGCACGTAGGTCTTATTGCCGCTGGTGTATTCAGTCTCAATGAGCAGGGTTTATCAGGTGCGGTGTATCAAATGCTAAGTCACGGAATCAATGTTTTTGCCTTGTTCTTTATTGCAGATATGATTGAAAAAAGAACCTCCACACGCCTACTCGGAAACTTAGGCGGTGTGAGATCAATAGCGCCTAAATTTGCTACCTTTTTTATGGTCATTATGATGGGAAGTGTGGCGCTTCCGCTCACCAACGGATTTCCGGGTGAGTTTTTATCGCTCAACGGGGTATATCAAGTTAGTGGAATGTATGCGCTTTTTGCAGGAATAACAATCATTTTAGGTGCTGTATACATGTTGAGTGCCTACCAAAAATCAATGTTAGGTGAGGTAAGCACAGCTACCGAAAAATTTGAAGAAGCAAAAAATCACGAAACACATATTCTATGGATTTGTGCAGCTTTGGTTATTTTGATGGGTGTTTTCCCAAAACCTCTGTTTGACATTGCAGAGCCGGCAATTCAGCAACTGTTGACAATGGTTAAACAATAAGATAGGCTGTTTGAAGAAATAAGAATAACAATCCAAACCGTTAAATTAAAGAAATGAAGTCATTATTACTCTTGTCAGGTTTAGGTATAGGAGCCATGTTAGCAGAGCTTTTTAATTTTAAGAAGTTGCTCTTTCCGCTTGTTTGCCTTGGGCTATTGGCAGCTATAGGTGTTTCGGTTTACGACTGGAATACTGATATACGATTATTCAACAATATGCTGCGTTTAGATAATTACGCGCTTGTATTTACTGCATCAATGTCGTTTATTACTTTGTTGTGGTTGCTTGGAGCAAATGATTACATTGAACATGAAACACACGTTTCCGACAAATATGCACTTACACTCTTTACCCTTGTTGGCGCATTTGTAATGGTAAGTTATAACAATCTTACAATGCTTTTCATTGGTATTGAAATATTAAGTCTTTCCATGTATGTATTAGCAGGCAGTAAGAAAAATGATTTGTTTAGCAATGAGGCTGCCTTGAAATACTTTTTAATGGGTTCTTTTGCAACAGGTTTTTTGTTGTTTGGTGTGGCACTTATTTATGGTGTGACAGGGTCCTTCCATGTTGAGGCCATAGGCGATTACTGCCTTGCAAATGCCGGAAACCTCCCAACGATGTTTATTACCGCTATTGTATTAATGATGATTGGAATGGCCTTTAAAGTATCGGCTACGCCTTTTCATTTTTGGGCGCCCGATGTGTATACCGGTGCTCCAAGCATGGTCACCGCATACATGGCTACAGTTGTTAAAACAGCCGCTGTGGTGGCATTTGCCAGGTTGTTTTATAATGCATTTGGTCATGCGCCTGTAGTATGGCAAATTGCAATTTCACTGATGGCAGTATTAACCATGTTTGTTGGAAATGTAACAGCTGTGTTTCAACAAAACGTAAAACGTATGCTTGCTTACTCAAGTGTAGCACATGCAGGTTACTTATTAATTGCTTTAGTTGCTATGAGCAAGTTATCCGGTGGCGCAATATTTTATTACACATTAAGTTACTCACTAGCATCGTTGTTAGCTTTTCATATCTTGTTTACAGTTTCGGGAAACAAAAACGAAGGTGCCGATATCAGTGCTTTTAATGGACTTGCTAAAAGAAATCCCTTGATGGCATTTGGTATCACTGTTGCTATGCTATCCTTAGCAGGTATACCACCTTTAGCAGGATTTTTTGGGAAGTACTACATCTTCAACGCTGCTATCGAAGCAGGCCGATACAAGCTTGTGATCTTAGCGGTGATTGCATCTTTAATAAGTGTTTATTACTATTTTAAAGTAATTATTGCTGTGTATTTCAAACAATCAAACGAAGCTGCCATTGAGCTTAATGGCTTGCACAAATTGCTTTATTTGATATGTGTGATTTTGTTGTTTGTATTGGCTATAATTCCTGAGCTGATTGTAAGCATGTTGAAGTAAGCGCGTATGCTTACTTTTTTTCTTAGCTTTGATATTGCATTGTGCAGCTGATCAAGCAATCATAACCTGACTTAGTTTTATTAAATTTGTTATTGCATTTTGTTTAAAATGATAAAATATTTACTGCTTGTAGGCCTATTAATTTCCAGTAATTGCCAAGCACAGCAATTAAATTTTTATTTTGGAAATATGCATGCCCATACTTCCTATTCTGATGGCAATAAGGATAGTGCAACTTCAGGTATGACAACCCCTTTGCAAGCATTTAACTATGCAAAACAATCAACTCAAATAGATTTTTATGGCATTTCTGAACACAATCATTATAGTGCCGGCATGCCTGCCCCTGTATATTATCAAAAAGGGTTAGATGATGCTGATGCAGCAAACGTTGACGGGCAGTTTGTGGCTTTGTATGGAATGGAGTGGGGCGTAATTTCAAGTGGTGGTCATTTATTGGTGTATGGTTTCGACTCGCTTTGTGGTTGGGATTTTGGACCTCAAGAAATTTTTGTAAATGAAGCCGACTACAATAAACTTTACCAAACCATTAACAGAAAAACGGGCAGCTTTGCCTATTTGGCGCATCCTCAGTATGACGATTACAATAACTTGTTTAACCAACCGTATAACCCTGTTGCCAATGAAGCTATTGTTGGGATGGCTATGCGCAGCGGTCCTGCATTTTCCACCAACAGCTCTTATTCCAACCCCTCTTCATCCAATTTTTTAAGCAGGTATAACGATGCCCTGCGCAGAGGATATCATGTAGCACCCGGTATTGATCATGACACCCATAATTCTGTATTTGGAAGACAAAGTGCCGGCAGGTTGGTGCTGCAAGCTCCATTGCTAAATCGTGCTGAAATATATAACGCTTTCAGAAAAAGAAGATTTTATGCCTCCGATGATTGGAATACCGAGGTTGATTTTAGGATTTTAAACGAGCCAATGGGAAGTATCATCACGCATGCGGGTAATCCTAGCATACAGGTTAGTATTAATGATCCTGATGGAGAGAGTACTGCAAGCATTGCTGTTTTTTCGGGGATTGCAGGAAGTGGAAATGCACCTACGCAACTCACTGTGGTAAATAACACCAATTCCTTAACATTCACACATAACGTAATGGGCAATACGCCTTATTATTATTACTTATACATTGTGCAAGCTGATGGCAATAAAATATGGACCTCACCAATATGGTATACCAAAGATGATAACCTCGTGGTGCAAACTCCTAATGCTGATTTTGACACCTCAATTACGATTTGCAGCAATAATCCCGTGGTACTTCATGATAATTCTTCCAATACGCCAACATCATGGTGGTGGACCGCAAACGGTGCCTATCCTATCAATTCTTCCTTGCAAAATCCGACATTTAATTTCGCCAATCCTGGTACCTATCAGGTAAAGTTGATTGCCACTAACACTGCCGGAAGTGATAGCATCATCAAAACAATTGTGGTGCAAAGTTCTCCTACGGTTCAAATAGCTTCGGTTGATAGTATTTGTAAAGGCAGCAGTGTAACACTATTGGCCACAGGTGCCAACAACTATGTTTGGAGCAATGGTGCCACAGATGTAATTAATGCTGTTAATCCTAATACAACAACAAGCTATACTGTAAGCGGTTGGCAAGCGGGTTGTTATGATACTGCAAAGGTTATTGTGAAGGTTTTTCAAAATTTACAAACACCTGTGATTACCAACAATGCAGGTACACTTGTATCAAGTTACGCCAACGGTAATCAATGGTACTATTACAATTCAATAATCTCGGGCGCTACATCGCAGCAATTTTTACCAAGCACAACAGGGATTTATCAAGTACAGGTGAGCGATAGTATGGGCTGTAAATCTGAATTTTCGCTCCCTCAAGCAATTGTTTCAGCCATAGCAGAAAACGATTTCGAAATCAGAAACGCATATAAAGTTTATCCCAATCCAAGCCAAGGAATTATACATATCAATAGTGAGGCCACACATTTAAATGTAAGATGCAAAATACTCAGCATGAATGGTTACAAGGTTCACGAGCAACTGTTTGCCGAATGCAGTTTCAGCAGGCCCTTAACTTTAAATTTATCCCATTTAAGTAAAGGTGGGTATGTGATTAAATTTGAAACCGATTTGGGAGTTTATGAAACCAAATTGCAATTGGAGTGATTGTTATGGCATACTATTCAATTTGCACACAAACAGCATGCAATAATTGAATGCTGTTTGTATGCAAAAGTTTACTTGTTTGAAATGATTGATTTATCTGAGATAAATCTTTTTTGAAATCACATTGCTAGAGTCGAGATTTTTATAGGAATATGCCTTGAAACGAAGGTCATAATATCCAATTCCGTTCATCAAAGTTAGCTTCACGGGTATAAATAATTTGTCTGAGTATGGGTCAATAAAGTCGATGTTATTTTTCTTCCATGGGCTTATGCCTACTGAGTACCTAACATTTACAATACTACCACTACCACTCGAAATAATTTTTAAAGAATCTTCAATCTGATACATCAGCTTTTCAAACTCAAAGACACCTTGTTCTACGACCAAATTGCATGTCAAATTAATTTGGTTTTTATCTTTGATATAAAACGTATCTGTGAGGTTGCTGATTGTACTTTCATTGAAATACAACTCAATTCTATTGCGCTCTCGTGAGGCATTGAAAATACTTTTGTTTTTGCTGCATGCCATTAGCATTATCGTTAATGATAAAAAATATAGCATGTTTTGATTTGAAGTTTTCATGATTTCAATATTTAAAATTTAACAATATCTGCTCTAAAGCCAAGATTTGAAACAAGTTGTCCACCGGTTAGGCCGGGAACCGGCCTCCCCAGGCCTTTACCATTGAAACTAATACCATAGTTTGGTAATATTACACCATTGAAAAACATGGTAATTCGCTGAATTTTTACATTGAAACCTGCGTATAATCCAATATAACCAACGCGTGGACTACCAAGGAATTTTTCCAGTAGAATTTTACTTTGTCTTAAGTTTCCTAGGATTGTTCTGCTACAAATGCCCACATCTGTTGATATTCTCACACCTTCATTAACATTGCTGCGGTCTTTGGCAATAGTTATCCAATCATAAGTAAGACCAAAGTCTACTGCAAGAGGTATTACTCTTACGGGTTGATTTTTATTGATTAGGCTCGAATCATTCCCGTTGTACAACCATTGCACTTGGGTGACGTTAATTGAAAAACTACTACCTATGTTAGCGAAAAAAGTTCTCGCTGCCTTATTGAATACATGGTATTTTCGATAGTTAGTGAGTAGTGAAAATTTTCTGATACCGGGCACTAAAATTGAACTTCCGAATACATTTCGGTCAGCGCTCTTAATGATATCGTCACTCTGTGAAAAGGTTATATCTGCATCAAAATCAAATAAATTTGCCTTTACCGCATGTATACCCAAAGAGGTGACATTACTTTTTATCGAATCGTTATTCAGCGATTTATTCAAGAAAGAGATAGCGCTGCCACTTAAGAAAATACTTGGTTTTGATTTCTCGCGAAGTATGTCTTTTGACTCTCTGTTCAACTTCTGCAATTGCGCCCTATAATCGACTTTTTTCTGCTTGTAATTTTTGCTCCAATTGGTTCGATTATCCTTTCTTCTTTGATTTCTTCTATTCCGTGTTGATAGTAAAAGCACTTCTGATTTTCTATAACTTTTTTTTCTAATACTGTCAGAGAGATTATCCTTTCTTATAGATAGCAAAAGCACATTTTGTTTACCATAACTTTTTTTTCTAGTACTGTCTGAGAGATCATCCATTCTTCTGCAATTTAAAAGCATTTTTGGTTTATTGTAAATTATTTTTCTAATACTATCTGAAAGGTCATCTGCTTGCTTTCTTTTATCATGGTAGGCATCAAAATCTATATTACTCATGCCCCAATCAGCTGCTGTATTGTCGTTCATCAGTTCTTTAATTTCTGCATTGAAGGTCTTTAAAGCCTGCTGTGATTGCATCTTGAATTCTGAACTTTTAATTAAGGTATCGATTTTGATACTGTTCTTATTTTCCCGATGATTGGCAATGATATTAGCCATCTTCAAACAGAATAAACTTTCATTCACAGTATATAATGTATCATAATTCATAGTCTGACTAGAGGTGTAGCTGAATACTATACCGGCCGGTTCAATATGCGTTAACTTTACTCCAAAAATTTGATTTTTATAAGCAATATTTACGCTTTTGCTTATTGACATTGTTTGTGCACTTGCATCAATAAATGACACACATAAACTAATAATGAGAATCAGTTTTTTCATGAGTTCTTTGATTTTAGTTTCCCTACTTCTTTTCTTCAGCTTTTCGGTTGCGCTGATTTGTTGGTCATCACCCAACAATTTTTACAATTTGAGACTTCGTTTCACCATTGCCATAGTTTATTTTTACATTGGTAAAATGTTTTGTATTAGTGTTGTTCAATTTGTAGATAAATGTTTTCCGATGATCCTGCATGGGCCCATTTCCTTGCTTCAATTTAATTTCCAATAAAAGCATGGTTTCAATGTAGGATGTATCTGAAGATACTTCAATAATCAGCTCATCATCGGGGCGCTCAGTGGTAATTGATCCTTCTACAATCAGTTCATTGGGTTCCGACTTAAGATTAAATTTTGCCTCAAAACTAAGGTTCTTCATAGTGTGATATAAAAGATAATGTTTGTTATTTATGTTATTGAGTAGACTCAATAGATTGAAGGTCATCATCGCAATTGTTTTTGAGTTTCGATGGCAAATGTCTCTATCCTTAATCAATAGTAATTGTTAAATTGAGTAGTAGGAGGACTTGATTGAGAATTTGGTAGATATGAGAGGGAATTCGGTTTAGCTTTTATTGCCCTTTGCGCAAATGTCTTTTCGCCCCTTTACGGAAAGAAAATACCAATTGTACTTTCAATTTAGCCCAATTGTAGTATAGCCATTAACCTGCTGTAGAGATTTCGAATTTACTAATGTTGAAGTGGGGGGAATTCAATCGCAAAAAGAATCACTACAGAAATTGAGTATTAGGATAGGTGCTATGAGTATTTGGCGGAAATCATCCGGAATTCGGCAAACTAAAATTTGAAGTTGTTAAGATGAATGTAAGTTCAAAAATTGCCTCTATTCCTCTTCGACTACTTTCGAAGTGCCCATTCCTTCCACCACAATTACGATTTCTCCTTTGATAGTTTGCGTACCGTAATATTGTAATAGTTGCTCTATGCTTCCTCTTCTGTTCTCCTCGTAAAGCTTTGTTATTTCTCGACTCACAGAGGCCTTTCTATCAGAGCCAAAGACTTCCTTAAATTGTGTTAGTGTTTTAATTAATCGATGAGGAGACTCATAAAAAACCATGGTCCTTTTTTCTTCCTTTAAACTTTCCAATCGTGTTTGCCTGCCTTTTTTAACAGGCAAAAATCCTTCGAAACAAAATCTTTCGCAAGGCAATCCTGAGTTTACAAGTGCAGGAACAAAGGCCGTGGCACCCGGTAAGGAACATACTTCAATACCTGCTTGAACGCAAGCTCTTACAAGTAAAAATCCGGGATCTGAAATGCCCGGGGTGCCGGCATCGGTAACCAAGGCCAATTGCTCACCATGTTGCAGCCGTTGGCAAATGCTTTCTAGTACCTTATGTTCATTGTGTGCATGAAATGAAATCAATCTTTTTTCAATATTCAAGTGCTTAAGCAATTGCCCACTTTTTCTTGTATCTTCGGCTATTACTGCATCTACTTGTTGAAGTATTTCGATTGCCCTGAGTGTAATGTCTTTCAGGTTACCTATAGGGGTGGGAACAAGATAAAGCATCAAACAAGTTATAGTTTTTCAAGAGGAATGCACGTTTGTTGGTCGCGTACATAGCATTTGAGTTTGTCCTTAAAAACAGATGATTTATAAATTGATTTGCCAAGCAACATGCGCACACATTCTTGAATTCCTTCAATGATAGAGGGATGAGGATGCATCATTACAGCAAGCTCTTCAATTCCTTGATTGGTGTGTATCAAATAGGCCACAGCTTGTATGGCGCTGCTGGCATGTTCGCCAACGGCACGCATTCCCAATAGGCGCATATCCTCATCATTACTTACAAGGATTTTAAAAAAACCATTGGTTTTGCGCATGGCTATTGCTCTTGAAATACATGAGTAATCTATCTTCGCCACTTTCACACTAATACATTTTTCCATTGCTTCTTGCTCGCCCATACCTACAGAGGCAACCTCGGGATTGAGAAACATAATGGTTGATATATTGGTATATACCAAAGGTTTTACATGCTTGCCATATATTCTTGCTACCGCATGTCTTCCTTCTCTTTCTCCAACATTAACAAGTGCAATGTTAGCACTTAAATCACCGGCAACATATATGTTCGGGGTAGTGGTTTGTGTGTCAATTTCTTTAACATAGCCCCTTTCATTGAGCTCCACACCTGCAGCTTCTAAATTAAGATCTTCCACATTGGGCACACGACCTATAGAAATAAGGGCATGTTCAACCTCAAAAGATTCAAGTCTGCCGTCATTGTATTTTAACTCGTAATGAACGCGGCCATCAATGATTTTAATGTTATTTAAACTAGAGTTTTTATGAATCACTACCCCATTTTTTTCTAAGTTTTCCATTACCATGAGCGCCACATCTTCATCTTCAAATGGTAAAATCCTGTCGCCTTTATCTATTAAAAAAACTTTGGTTTTCCCTAGGTTTGAAAAGATGGTTGCAAATTCGCAACCAATCACACCTGCGCCAACTACAACAAGACTTTCAGGAAGTTTCTTAAAGTTGCCAATGCCATCACTAGTAACAATGATTTGCTCGTCTACAGGTATATTATCAACCTTGCGAGGTCTGCTTCCAGTGGCAATCACAATATGATCGGCATAGATTACTTTTTCTTCTTTTTTCTTTTGAATGCGTATGTGATTTTTATCAATGAAGGAAGCGATGCCTTTTTCGTAGTTGAATAACTTACTTTCAGTTTCCTCATACAATAGCTTCATATGCACTGTCATCTGTGACTTACGATCAAATAAGGCCTCATCTACCATTTTCATCATGCCTTCAAAACTTGCTCGGTTCTCTCCCGTTTCTTGTCTTATTTGCATAATCTTTTGAGAGTATTCCCACATAGTTTTACTCCATAAGGCACCATTGTATAATCCCGCACCTCCAATTTTATCTTTTTCAATTAGTAAAACTTTTTTGCCAAAATCAATGGCTCGCATGGCAGCTGCATAGCCCGAAGGACCGCCACCAATAACACATAAATCAAATTTTTCCATTGTTCAAAATTGCCGCATAAAGGTAAGAAAATTATCAACAACAAGTTGATCCTAAAAGGTTGCTATTTCCTGCTTTGATGTATGTCTATTTTATCGAAAGTTCCTCTAAATCCACCTTGCAAACATTTAAATCCACCTCATTTAAAATTCCGTTAACAACACCTTTGCAGCTATGTTGCCATATCGTCCAATCATCCCATCCTTTCGGTATGGCAGGTTCTTCGCGCAATCTATAGTCTGCAATCCATAAATGATAATCGTTTTTCATATCAGCAAAATAGGGACCAAATTGCTTGTTCCAAAAGCTTGCATTGGTATATATGATGGGTTTTACATGAAGTTCATCCTCTATGTACTTAATCATTTCTTTCAATCTTTTGGCAACCAATGCCGCCTTCACCTGTTTGTAAGCCCTTCCGTTCTCTACATCTATAACAGGGAAAAGATGACCTTTTTCAAAATTAACCACACTTAAAAATAATTTGGCTTGATCAACACCTGAGTTTTGGGGTCTGAAAAAATGATAAGCACCTTTCTTAACTCGCGGGTTTATCTTGGACCAAAAGGTTGAAAATTTTGGATCGGTAATGGTAACACCTTCACTTGCCTTGCAGATAATAAAATTAATATTAGTATCTAGCTTGTCCCACATAATTGTTTGATACCTGCTGATGTCAATGCCAAAACTATAGGTGGCCTCATGTGCAGTACCTCGCTGTTGCAATATAGCAACAGAGGCATGATTACGGGCCTCAAGCACACCAATTAGTGTGAGTAACATCAGTAACACAATAGATCTCAACATGTAATTATGCATCCATTAAATTTGGATGTGCAAAATAGTCAGATATCACAGCTTTGTAATGCTTTACACAAAGCTTGTTTGAACATGTTTTTGTTTATAACAAGCCGTAAAAATGATTGTCATGTTTTGAACTTTTAACAATCGGCAACTTGCTAATACCGAAATAAACAATTTGATCCGAGCATACAAACATGCATCGATTGCGTTTGAAACAATTTTAATATACCAAATTTACCTTCGATTGCGAATTCTATTATTTTTCAATCGGAAAAATATATTTGAATGTGCAATTACCATTACTTTTTGACAGTAGTAGAAACATTTTCGTTGCATTATAACGGTTGCATAAAAAATTTACTTTGATTAATAGGCAATTTTTTAGATTATCATACTCGGTCTGTCCGTGTGTATCATACAAATTGATTAGTATATTTGGAACGCTTATAAAGTTGCCCCCTTCATAAAAATTATTAGTGTAAGCAGCAATAGGCTAACTTTGAATTTTAGAATTTAAAAAAGTATTGATGAAATACATCAGTGAACTCCAAGGCGCAGTTAAAAACAAGGAATCAAATGCTGCTTTAATCGGTAAATTGAAACGAAAAAAAACAAACGATGCAGATAAAATTTTTCATGAGCTACACGAACAGGTTTTTGAGGAAATAGATTGTTTGCAATGCGCTAATTGCTGTAAAACCACCAGTCCTATTTTTTATATGAAGGATATAGAGAGAGCATCTAAGGCATTAAGAATAAAACCCACTCAATTCATTGAAAACTATTTGATGATTGATGATGACAAGGATTATGTATTAAAAAGTGCACCTTGTCCATTTTTAGATCATGAAAATTATTGTACTATTTACAAAGATCGACCAACAGCATGCAGAGAATATCCCCATACAAATAGAAAACGCATGCATCAAATTCTTGAAATTACCTTAAAGAACACATTGGTATGCCCTGCGGTAGCTCGTATTTTTGAACTTATAAATAAAGAACATGCATCGTTGTTTAGATAATTTAATTTGTTACACTTTGTTGGTTGCTGCCAGCTTTGCTAGTGCTTGTAAAACAAGCCAATCACCGACTAATGATTCCGTAGATAAATCTACAGAGGTGCAGCAACAGGCAACCGTATATCCTACTGAGCCTGGTACCTGTATCATTCAAGGGTATGCAATTAAGATTTATCCTCCCGATGCTGCAGCTGACGAACCCTGCCGATCTTTTTCATGTAAAGCTAAAGTGGTCATCACTCAATGTAGGTCGTGCGGCTACGGAGTAGCTAAAAAGCCATTAGAGGGCGATACACTTGACATTAAATTTGTACATACTTTAGCTGCCTCCGAAGATTTCAAAAAAATATATCCTGCAAAAGTAATACTGCCGGGTCTCAAAAAAGATGAACTCTTTGAAGCACAATTGAAAATTAAAATGGCTCCCGGAGATAAATTATTATACGATATTACAACTTATGAATTAATGCGTTGAAAGAATTTATAACTTTACTTTTTAAATTTCATTAAAATTATGAAAATTACACTTACAACTTGTATAACAGCACTCTTGTTGGCCAATGTTTTTGCTCAAAATACACCTCAGTTTGGTAACCCTGATAATCCTGAGGGGCGCGGTGCTTGGGAGTTGAAAAGACAGGCAGATCCGGAAACCGGAAAAATACCCGATAGGATAAGGGAAAAGGAACTCATGTTCTCTAACACCCTACCTGCCGATGATCAATTCAGCAATAGGTCAGAAAACATCAATTGGCATCAACGTGGTCCTTGGAACGTAGGCGGTATTACAAGAGCTTTGGCTATGGATGTTAATGATGAAAATATTCTTCTTGCAGGAACCAATTCAGGTGGTGTTTGGCGATCAACCAATGGTGGACAATCGTGGACTCAGATTACGCCCAAGGATGATTATCATGGCATTACATGCATTGCCCAAGACAAAAGACCCGGGCATACCAATGTATGGTATTTTGGCTCAGGTGACCCATATTGCAGTGCAAGTGGCGGTGGCGCATTTTACTCAGGAAACGGTCTTTACAAATCAACCGATAGCGGCCTTACATGGACAAAGTTAACAGCAACAGCACCAAACACTCCACAAACATTTGATAGCAATTGGGATATTATCTACAAAGTAATAACATATCCTAATGATACAGTAAATGATGTAGTTTTTACAGCCACCTACGGAAATATATATAAAAGTATCAATGGTGGAACAACATGGTCGGTGGTTAAAGGAAACGGATCGGCTTTTTGGACAGACGTTAACGCGACCCCTGCAGGAGTTATTTATGCTACAATTGGCAGCGATGGCGGGGGTAAAGGTATTTGGCGGAGTCCAGATGGGATTAATTTCACAAATATTACGCCTCCTAATTTTCCTGCAACATACGATAGAATTGTTTCAGGCTATGCGCCATCAAACCCAAATGTTGTTTATTTTCTTGGAAACACACCTGGCTTTGGAACACCCGATACTAATTTTGTTGGTGATGTAGAATGGAATAGTTTATGGAAATACACCTACATATCCGGCAATGGCGACAGTGCGGGAGGTATTTGGGAAGATTTAAGCAATACCGCGCCGGCCCAGGTGCCGCTCGGCCAGGCTCTCCAGGCTGTGGGGCTTGTGCGCCTCCAGC
>JALRAS010000070.1 GCA_023262495.1 Bacteroidia bacterium
TGGCCATTCTCCAAAAGAATGGAATCCTAAAATGGCGCCTTATATATTATGTGCAAAATATGGTTATCATATATTTGATTTAGTTAAAACATCAAAATTATTACGCTTAGCGGGAAATGTTTTAGAAAAAAAATCAGAAAGAGAATTCAATGCTGCCCGAGAAATTGACAAGGCCAAGAATTTGATGCGTAAGGAATTGGAATGGATTCGAAGAATGCCAAAAGCACGAGGTACCAAGTCTAAATCGCGTATAGATGCTTTTTACGATCTAAAAGATAAAGCCACCGACAAGAAACAGCATGCTGATCTTGAGCTCAATGTTAAAATGTCGAGAATAGGAGGCAAGGTCATAGAAATGAAAAAAGTATACAAGGCCTACGATGATTTGAAAATTTTAAAAGGTTTTGATTACACCTTTAAAACTGGAGAAAGGATAGGAATTGTTGGTAAAAACGGGATTGGCAAATCCACCTTTCTGAACTTGATTTCAGGAAAGGAACAGCCGGACTCAGGTAAAATAAACGTAGGAGAGACAATCGTATTTGGATATTATTCGCAAGCCGGCATTGAGTTGAAGGAAGACAAGCGGGTTATTGAGGTGGTGAAAGAAAATATTGCAGAGGTAATTTCACTGGCAGATGGCAGCAAGGTAAGTGCCTCACAGTTTTTAACCTTGTTTCAGTTTCCACCCGAGATGCAATACACCTTTGTTTCGAAACTGAGCGGAGGCGAGAGAAGACGATTATTTCTGCTTACCGTGTTGGTAAAAAATCCTAATTTTTTAATTCTGGATGAGCCTACCAATGACCTCGACTTGCTTACCCTGCAAACATTGGAAGAGTTTTTAATGAATTTTAAGGGATGCCTGGTTATAGTTTCGCACGACCGCTATTTTATGGATAAATTAGTTGATCATTTATTTGTATTTGAGGGCGATGGGGAGGTTAAAGATTTTAGCGGCAACTATCAGGATTGGCGCGCTAAAGTAATGGCTGATGAACAGGAATTGAAAAAGAAAGAGAAACAGCTATCGGCTGAAAAGAATACCGAAAACATGGCTGCTACAGAGGCAGACACCCAGAAAAATAAAATCAAAAAAAAATCATTCAAAGAAAAATTTGAATTTGAACAGTTACAACATGTTATTGCGGCCCTTGAAACCGAAAAGGTACAGTTAAGCGAGCAGTTGAGCAGTGGTGCCGGAACACATGCTGATATTGCCAAGTGGAGCGAAAGGATAGGACAAATTGTGGAAGAATTGAATGAAAAAGAATTACGCTGGCTCACGCTCTCAGAATTGCCTGATTAACAGTGATCAACAATCAAATAAATACCGAAACAAATTTTTTTATAATTTTGCTTTCCGTTTTTAAAAATAGAAATATAAAATATGGCTAAACAACATTTACTCGACTTACTTGGCAATCAAGCTGAAAGTCTGCTTAATCACTCTTGTACTACAATTGATAAGAAATCGATACATCTTCCCGGCAAGGACTTTGTTGACCGTATATTCAAAGACTCGGACCGTAATATTCAAGTTCTAAAGAGCTTACAGTCAATATATGGTTCTGGGAGGCTAGCCAATACCGGATATGTGAGCATTTTGCCTGTAGATCAAGGTATTGAGCACAGTGCGGGCGCATCTTTTGCACCTAATCCCATTTATTTTGATCCCGAAAATATTGTTAAACTTGCTATTGAAGGTGGATGCAATGCGGTTGCATCAACCTACGGTGTGCTTGCCTCTGTTGGAAGAAAGTATGCTCACAAAATTCCTTTTGTGGTAAAAATAAATCATAACGAGTTTTTAACCTATCCCAATAAATTTGACCAAATTATGTTCGGTAGTGTTGAAGACGCATGGAACATGGGTGCTGCTGCTGTTGGTGCTACCATTTATTTTGGTGCGCCCGAATCAAGCCGTCAAATTATTGAGGTTGCAAAAGCTTTTGATAGGGCACATGAGTTAGGAATGGCAACTATTTTGTGGTGCTACATTCGCAATAATGGTTTCAAGAAAGATGGTGTCGACTATCATACATCTACAGACTTAACGGGGCAGGCCAATCATTTGGGTGTTACCATCAAAGCCGATATCATCAAACAAAAGATGCCAACCAATAATGGAGGTTATACTGCTATTAATTTCGGTAAAACGCATCCAAAAGTATACAGTGAATTAACAACCGAGCATCCAATTGATTTGTGTAGATATCAAGTTGCAAATTGCTACATGGGCCGTATTGGTTTGATTAATTCAGGTGGTGAGTCAAAAGGGGCTTCTGACATGGCAGAGGCGGTGCATACAGCAGTTGTAAACAAAAGAGCAGGAGGTCAAGGATTGATAAGCGGACGAAAAGCATTTCAAAGGCCTATGAAAGAAGGTGTGGAGTTGCTCAATGTGATTCAAAATGTGTATCTAGATAAATCTATCACTATTGCTTAAGAAGAATAATTTAAATTTTCGTGCCTAAATTTTTGCCTGTTTAAAAAAATCAGGATATCATTTTAAAACAAAACTAATGAGTTGGTTTAAAAGAATTAAAGAAGGTATTACCACTTCTACCAAAGACAAAAAGGAAACACCTGAGGGTTTATGGTATAAGTGTCCCTCGTGCAAAGCTATTATTACATCAGAAGATCATGCAAGCAATTTGTTTGTGTGCAACTCGTGTGAGCATCATCATAAAATTGGCTCAGATGAGTATTTTGAAATATTTTTTGATGAAAACAGGTTTGTGGAAACGCTTCCCAACATGCGCTCTGCTGATCCCTTGGAATTTTCAGATACTAAAAAATATACCGATAGATTACAGGATAGCATTAAAAAGACAGGACTCAATGATGCCATTAGAACTGCTTTTGGAAAGGTAAATGGCAACGATTTAATGATTGCCTGTATGGATTTTTCCTTTATAGGTGGCTCAATGGGCAGTGTCATGGGAGAAAAAATTGCAAGGGCCATTCAATATTGTTTAGAGCACAAAATGCCTTTCATGATTATTTCAAAATCAGGTGGTGCACGTATGATGGAGGCAGCATTCTCTTTGATGCAAATGGCTAAAACCTCAGTAATGTTGTCTCAACTGTCAAAAGAAGGCATCCCTTATATCTCATTGTTAACCGATCCAACAACAGGTGGTGTAACTGCTTCCTTTGCCATGCTTGGCGATTTAAATATAGCAGAGCCCAATGCCTTGATTGGTTTTGCCGGTCCTCGTGTGGTTAAAGAAACTATCGGAAAAGATTTACCAAAGGGTTTTCAAACATCTGAGTTTGTGCTAGAGCACGGATTTTTAGATAAAATTGTGCACCGCAAAGAGCTGAAACAAACGGTAGGTAATCTTTTGGAAATGTTTAAAAATTAATCTGAATTAAAGATTAATCAAACAATCTTAAATTATTGATTGTAAGCAAATAAAAGGTTATTCTTTAGTTCCTGTATTGACCCACCTTTTGATTTTAGCAATGCTGCAGTCATCAATTTTTGAGTTAGATAGGTCTGGCATTTTTCTGGCTGTGCCATCCCAAGTTACCGCTCCAATTAACTTACTGGAAGCAGCCAATGCTCCTTGGTATGTCGACAAGTCAGTTCCACCTCCTCCTGTATGGCAACCCAAACATAATTTATCAGAAAATAGCTGTTTAATGTCGTTTGTGTAGGTAATTATTTTGGCCGTATCACAAACAGTTGTTGAAGAGTCATTAATTCCCGGTATAATGACCGGTGCAGGGTATAACTCTTCCATGCTATCGTAGTAGCATGCACTGAATAAAATCGCAGTAAAAGTAGAAATGACTATTAAATTATATTTCATGGCTATTTTTTAATTGTTTTTGGCACCCTGCTTAATCCAGAGCTCAATGATTTGAATTTGATTACTAGTTAGGGGTGGTGCAGGTGGACGAGGCATTCTATCATCTTCATCAGTAGTTTTTAACACTTCGAGTAGTTTGGGCTCATCAGCATCCTTGATTTCTCCTCGCATGATCACATCGCTATAACTCAACAAAGGAAATTCACCATTGGTACCATGGCATTCAACAACAGTACAACTTCCTGTAATGATGGGTTGCACATGTTTGCTGAAAGAAATTTCCGGAGCAGCAGGTTCAGGATAGTCATGTTTGCATCCCGAAGTTAGCCCCATTGCAGATAAAAATAAATTAATGATGATGAATTTTTTCATGCCTGTGGTTATTGATAAAGCAAATGTATATAAATTTCATTCAACAATTATTCTTCGCTCCTCATTTTATTTAGAAATGAGGCTTTTTTACTCAGTGTGCCAATGGTAAACTGATAAGGTGCAGAGTTTTTATCGTCCTTGTCTTTTTCCAATTTGCGCTTTTCTGGCTTCAACTCCTTGATGGCAGTATTAAACTTTTCATCACTCGAAATAGCCATCATTGTTCCTGTGCCATAAGTAAATAGGTACCAGTTATCATTATCATCTTCTAAATAAATATTTAAGTAGTCGCCACTCTTTTTTTGTACAATTTCTATCACACCTTTTGCATATTTATTAAGTTGATTCTTTTGCACAAGTCCAATACCAATTGGCCCAAAGGAAGTAAATGATTTGGTTCTTGGATTCCACTTCATTTTTACATCGCTTAAAAATAGGGTGTGTTCTAATTCATCGGGTATTTTTTTGAATGCTCCATACAAGTTTACCTGCGATATTAACTTATCCGCTTCTTTCTTCCCAATAAATTCGATTAATGCTCTCTCATATTCTTGTCGGCCAAAAGGTACCGGCTGCATCGATGTTGAAGCTTCAAATTTTTCACTCATCATTTTCAAGATGCCATTGTCAAAGAAGAAGTCAAGCGCCATAATCATATTAAAATGAACGGTATCATTTACCAAGTTGTGCTTAATATTGCCAAATGTTTGCAACTTTACTTGTCCTAATTTAGGTCCGAGTTGTATTTTACCTTCAGCATACGATTCACATTTATCTACCGATAAACTCACGTAATTTCCTGCTGCTGTAAGTTCCTTGATTTTTTCCTTAGAGCCAACCTTGTATTCGCGTGTGTTTTTATCAAAGCAAATATATCCTCCTGTGGCAATCAACTCTCCGTCAACAATGCTCTTTCTGTGGCTCACCACTGATGAATATACATGCATAGAATCGTTATTGAGTAAAAATCCGGTTACAGTCATCGTGCGTCCTTTCTTGTCGGCAACCGTGGTATCATCAAGTGGGATATATACCTCTCTAGGGTTTACATCTCCTTTAAATTCAATCCACTTGATGGCCATTTTGTTACAGTTGTGGTTAATTTTGAAACTTCCATTGAAGCTGAGTAATTCATTAGCCGCTTTCAAATTCAACTGTCCCTTGTAATCAAAATAAGGACTCAGTTTAAAGTTGTCGGATTCCGGTATAGTGCCTTCGCCAATAGTTTGACCCGAACCATCGGTAGTAACCTTATCAAAGTGTATCTTTTGTTCAGTATTTTGCTCATCTACATAATTATAATCTGCTGTGCCGTAGTAACTCTTCCTTCCATAGATATCAATGTTGGCATTAAATAACTTATGAAATTTGGTTACAGTGTTGGCTAAAATTTGGGCGTTTAGCAAGGTTCTGATCTTGGCTTTCTTTTCAATTACTACTTCACCGCTATCCGGGAAAAGACGGGCATCGGCAACGTTAATGTACCTCACTTCGTGACAACTGATGATGCTCGTTTTTAGGTCATATTTGGCTCTAGGAGATAAAAACCTCAACGAGTCTTGGTCGGGGTGAAGTGAAATAAACTCAGCCCCTGTTAAATCCAAATCTTCATTTTGCGCATCTTTGCTGTCTGCGGTTGATTTGGTTTTGGAGCTCAACTCAAGATTGTCTTTTTCCATGTACCATTTAAATTGGTCCATGTAACATAAGTACTGATTTACAGGGAATTTCACATAAGCACCGCCACCATTTGATTTGAATTCACCAACCTTATTATCAAAGTCGATATGAGATGAAAAGTTAACGGTTTGCAATCCTATATCATTAGCTGCTGCTGAGGAAATCTTGATATCTGAGGTGTCCGCATCGAAAACTCGCTCACTAAAGCGCATAAATTTGGAGTCGAGCTCTGCTTTATAAAAGCGCATTGTGCCACCACCTGTCATGCCTGCAGGACTGAGCGCGGTGTGTCCAAATAATTCTGATTTACCATCATACATATTGAACGGGTGGTTGGCCTTATTGTAGGTATTCATATAATCTTTGTATGGCATCCAATGTACATAAGCGCTGTCGGCACTGGCTTGCGGAAATTGCGTTGTTCCTGCGGTGGCCTTATTGCTGAAATTCTCGCACCGCGTATTCATACTGTCAGGGAAAAAGATAAAGTCTTTGGAAATAGTTGTTGAAGTTACATAATCCAACTTTCCATTTCCGCGCAATCCTTGATTGCTCATAAAAATTTTATCGTTATACTGACCTTTTCCTCCATAGGTAGGGTAGCCGCCCTCTGGGGTTGTTGTTTTAAAACCTAAAGATAGGTCTTCCTGAAGCTTGAGCGTTTCTCTGAACTTTGGGAAAATTCCGCCCGACTCAAAGTCTCCGTTGAAGGCAAGAGCATCATTAGTAAAGTTATCTAAACTGTCAATGGTAAAAGGGTCAAGTGAAAAGCCAACCTTGCTTCGGGTATATACACCTTTTTGAATAAAGCCCTTGTCCCAATAAACATAGGAATTCTTCTTAGAGTTAAGAATGGGATACTGCGGATATTTCTTTCGTCCCGATTTATTGGAGGGCTCATCGATTAGTAAATCACCATTTAGGTTCTCAATAACGGATTTTACAAAGATGTACTCGGGATCTCCATTTGGAAGGTATGAACCTGTTGCCACCTTAATTCTTAAGGAGTCAACATTGGTAAGATTGAGCTTAAACTTATCGTATTCAAAGGAAAACTCCTTGCCAAAAAATTGAAAACGGCCTGCGTTGATAATTCCAGCAAAGGTAAAGTCGCGATTTTTCTTAACAGTAATGGTTTGTCCTAAGGGGAATATATTTACTGCCTGAGAGTCACTCAAGAAGATTTGTTTTACCCCGGTAATTTTAAGATCAAAATTGAGTAAATTGATTTTTGCTGTGGTTTGATTTCCAGCCAAGCTCGAATTAAAACCAATCACGTCATAATCTTTTTTTCCGGCCATAAACTTGATGTAGTCAAATAAACGCTCTTGTATAACAATACGGTCTTCCTCATATTCAAAATCAACAAATCCCATATTGTTAAATGACAGCATCATAGGCCTGATGTATTCCGGGGAAATGCCCATAAAGGCCGAGATTTCATTGATACTACCTTCTCTTGTTTGAAATTTTTCAGTAAAGTGCTTTAGTTTAACCAAGGGATTTATTTCATCTAGCCCTTGCAGCTTGTAGTAACGTTTTTCTCTAAAATAACTTTTTGATTCAAAGGTTGCATTACTCTCTGCGCTGCCTTTGATCATTTCTATGGTCATTACAGGTTCATCTAATTTCCAGTAAAGGGCTTCAAAATCCATATCGAGCTGATGGTATGAATCGCTGAATGGGGCACGCGCAATTCCCTGATTATCTCTGATGAGCGTGAGCTCCTTTTCTTTGAAAATAAACTTCATGTTGAGCCCGGGATGATAAATCGAATCATTTTCGTTGTAAATAGAAACCTCGGCTTGGTCTGATGAAATTTTATCGGTACGTATGATGAAACTTTTGGCGCCTACTTTAACAAACAATTTTTTATTTCGGTAGAACTTTAGGTAGGCAGGATTTTTTTTGTCGCCAGAACCAAATATTCGTGCGCCTTTTACATAAAACCCACCATCGTAATGCACATCAGGGTATATATCCGGAATTTGGAGTCTTTTGTCGTAGGAGTTAAATTCGGGGTATGAAGCGCGGTTGTCGGCTGCATCGGCAAGTACCTTGTCGGTAAGTTTACCTAGTAAAGACGTTTTGAAATAATTTTTGTTGTAATACTCCACCGAGTCTGCCGTGTAGGACGATGTTTTGCATGAAATTTTATAATTGTTTAAATCGGCATAACAGAGATTTTCATCAATACCGGCTCTTCTCCAGTCAACGCGACCTTTGCTACCCACCCACAGTTGTTGAATTGGATAATAAACTCCGCTTGTTTTCATGATGATGGCACTGTCACCTTTTGCGTAGCAACTGATGTCTGTTTTAGGAAATACAACTCGCGGTACCGAGTCAAACTCAAACTTATAATCGTTGCTGCTTGCGCGCCATTCAGTAGTAGTTGATTTAAAGAATGCTCTGTTTTTAAAAAGTCCTTCGCTCATGGCGCAATAGCTGTAAAAACCTGTCATGGTTTTGGCTCGAAGCAGTTTTTCTACACCTTTTTGCCAGGCAAAATAGCTTTCCCTGGGCTGATTTCCGTTTTCAAAATTCATCACCGAGCCCAAAAAGTTGGTGAAATCAGGGTATGGTTTTGACCTTTTGGTGAGCATTATGTTACATGTAGAACGAATAAATTGCTTTTGATCTAAACTTACCTTGTTGCTCCAAACTTCAGCAAACTTATCCATAAAATCTCTCGCCTCCTTTTTGTCCCAGGGTTCGAGTAATTGCAGGAGCTCTTCTAGAATAACAAGGTCATCATTTGAAAAAACTTGTAATTTGGTTTGGCTTTTTGCAGGTTCGCTCAACAGAAAAAAAACTGAAAAAAACGATATCAATAACTTACATGCAATGCCTTTACAGAATAGTGTTTTCATAGTGAATATACAACGTATTTTTGTTTTCAATATTATTAATAATGATAGATTGCTACAACTAAACTTTTGACATTTTGTTAACCAATAAAATAAAAATAATAGGTTTGTACAATGATGATGTTTTACAATAAAATGCTTATTGAGATATGATATGGTATGGAACTATCGACCATAAGTCGATCAAAGGAATGGGCGAAAACAATTTAAGTGCGCATCTTGGGATAGAATTTACTGAAATTGGCGATAATTATATAAAAGCCACAATGCCTGTTGACCATCGCACCAAGCAACCCTATGGTTTGCTGCACGGTGGGGCATCGGTTGCGTTGGCCGAAACAGTCGGCAGTTACGCCTCTCATTTGGTGGTTGATGCTGCAAAATTTCAGACCGTTGGCATAGAAATTAATGCCAATCATATCAGAAAAGTAAACAGTGGCATTGTTACCGCTTGTGCCAAGCCAATTCATTTGGGTAAAACCACGCATGTATGGAGTATTGAAATCACAGATGAAAGTTCAAATTTGGTGTGCATCAGCAGATTAACGGTGGCAGTAATCCCCAAAAAAGATTAACAAGCGGATGTGTACAAAACGAAAAAATAATTTTGCAGAAGAATAAAAAGTTCATACATTTGCACTCCAATTTTAAAAAACACAGGCAATGAAAAGAACGTTCCAGCCTTCGCAGCGTAAAAGAAGAAATAAGCACGGTTTCCGTGAAAGAATGGCCACTGCCAACGGCAGAAGAGTGCTTGCAGCGCGCAGGGCACGCGGTCGTAAGAAGTTGACCGTTTCTGACGAAAAGTTACACAAAAAATAGGATTATTGATTAATATCTATACTTTTGAAGGGGTTTTTTAACCCCTTTTTTTATTCACCTAATTTTCATTTATTATGAGTTTTACTAAAGAATTTAAAGAATTTGCCATGCGCGGCAATGTTGTCGATTTAGCTATCGGTGTTATCATTGGTGGTGCATTCGGAAAAATTGTTGGATCGCTCATCGATGATGTGATTACACCTCTGTTGCTAAAACCAGCCCTTGATGCCGCACATTTGAGCAAATTAGAAGACCTAACCATGATGGGTTCTGTGAAGTATGGGGTATTTCTATCGGCTGTGATTAATTTTATCATTGTGGCTTTGGTAATGTTTCTTATCATTAAAGGCATGAATGCAGCCAAGAAAAAGGAAGATGCTGTGGCGCCTCCTGCACCAAGTGAGCAAGAAAAACTCCTGATGGAAATTAGAGACCTACTCAAAAAATAATTTCAATTTTTAAACCTTTGATTCAATTATTATGAAAAAACTTTTATCGGTTTTATTGCTGGTTTATTGCACCAATTTATGTGCGCAAAACGATACTATTTGGCGCAACGGTGGCTTATTTAACTTTAACTTCAACCAAGCTAATTTTTATCAGTGGGCGGGAGGTAATAACAATTCATTGGCCTTAAACGGACTTGCTTCTGTATACTCAAAATATAGCAAAGGCAGCTGGACATGGGACAATACGGGCGATTTTGCTCTGGGGGCCATCAAACAAGGAGAGGGTGGTGAACTCCGCAAGTCTGACGACAGAATTGATATCAACTCAAAATTGGGCTATGATATTGGCAAAAAACTTTATTTTTCTTTGCTGGCAGGATTCAGAACCCAATTTACAGAAGGTTTTGTTTTCAATAGTGACGGAACAAGAGATCGCATATCAAATTTATTGGCACCTGCTTACGCACTAGGTTCCATTGGTATTGATTACAAACCCAATACCGATTTCACTTTTTTCTTATCTCCTGTTACAAGCAGAACCTTGATTGTAATGGATGAAAAATTAAGTCAGGCAGGCGCTTTCGGAGTGAAGCCCGGAGACAACATTCTTGCTGAGTTCGGAGCCTACATGACCACTAAATATAAAAAGAATATCATGGAAAATGTTACCCTATCTGTACGTCTCGATCTTTTTTCCAACTACTTAGATAAACCTAAAAATGTAGACGTAAACGCAGAGCTATTGCTTGTGTTCAAAATCAATAAGTTCCTACAAGCATCAATTAGTTCTACTCTATTATACGATGACAATACACTCGTTCCTGTGGCATTAGACAATGGTGAGTATCGTCAAGGCAAAGGTGTGCAACTTAAGAATGTGTTAGGCATTGGATTGTCGTACAAACTTCAGAAGTTCAAAATTGATAGCAACAAGTAATAACATTTCTATTTATTAAATAGCCCGGAGCTAACTAATAAATTTACAATCACTAAGGTCTACCGAAAAAAATATAGTTCGATAAAACTGAACCATATATTTTGTGTAATCCTTATAAAACCCTGATGCTGATGTTTGAAAGTGTCCTCCTTGAGGGCACTTTTTTCATTTCCTGCGGTGTGTAGTTGGTGTGCTTCAAATTATTATTGCTGCCACATGCTGCATTCGAAATACCCCATGAGTTTTCGCTACAACTCCATATGAAGATCTAATAAATGATAGTAAAGCATAGCAATTTGCTGTACTACTTTAAAAATAAGCTATTATCTTTGATTGCTGATTTATTAATGAAATAACTATGAAAATAAAAATATACTTAATAGCAACGTTGCTATTTTCTATTTCAACTGCTTACGCTCAAAAAGAGTTGAATTTAGAGGATATTTGGAAAAATAATGCGTTTGGATCTCGGTATGTTTCAGGCATACAATCATTAAATGATGGTTTACATTATACTACTTTAGTAAACTCCGGGAAAACTCAATATATTATTAAGTATCAATATAAAAATGGGAATGCTGTTGATACTATTTTCAATACAGCAAAGGCCGACAAAAGCTCCGGTGAAATCCCGTTAATGACATCTTATCAATTTAGCCCTGATGAGAAAAAAATATTGCTTATGACAGAGCAGGAGCAAATATACAGACACTCCTTTAAAAGTGATTATATCGTATATGAGGTTGCAACAAAAAAATGGCATCAACTTTCTTCATCAGGAAAGCAGCAATTAGCCAATTTTTCGCCTGACGGAAAGCATGTTGCATTTGTGAGAAACAATAATCTTTTTATGACTGATTTAAGCAGCCGTGCCGAAACGCAAATCACTACTGATGGCGAAAAAAACAAAATCATTAATGGGGCAACCGATTGGGTGTATGAAGAAGAGTTTTCTTTTGACAAGGCCTTTGAATGGAACAGCAATGGCAATAAACTTGCTTTTTACAGGTTTGATGAAACTGAAGTTAAAGAGTTCAGCATGCCCATTTACGGCAGTTTATATCCGCAAAACAGCACATTCAAATATCCAAAGGCAGGTGAAAAAAATGCAGTAGTCGAAATTTTTATTTACGACCTCAATGTCAAATCAAAAACCAAGGTCGACATCGGAACAGAAACAGATCAGTATATTCCAAGAATCAAATGGACAGCAAGCCCCGAAATACTCTCATTGCAGCGAATGAATCGATTGCAGAACAAGTTGGAGTTATTACTCGCCAATGCCTCTGATGGTAAAACCAATTGTATTCTTACCGAAAAGAGTGACACCTATATTGAAATCAATAATGACCTTACCTTCCTCAATGATGGGAAGAGTTTTATTTGGAGCAGTGAATTGGGTGGATACAATCATTTGTTTCATTATGGATTAGATGGTAAACTCATTCGACAAATAACAACAGGTAACTGGGAAGTGATTTCCTATAAAGGATACGATGTTAAAAATAAGGTTTTGTACTTCACAGCGGCCTATTCAGCACCTATCAATAAGGAGGTATGCCGTATTGGGCTTAACGGAAGCAATTTTAATGTAATTTCAGCATTTAAAGGATACAACGAACCTAGTTTTAGCGCAACATTTGATTACTTTATTAACGCCTACAGCAATGCTAACAACCCGCTACAGTTTACACTTTACAATAATCAAGGCAAGCAAGTAAGGATACTCGAAGACAATAAAACTCTCAACGATAAACTTAAAAATTACAGGTTGACGCAAAAGGAATTTATGACTGTGCCAACTGCTGATGGCCTTAATCTCAATGCATGGATGATGAAACCGGCTGATTTTACTGAGAGCAAAAAATATCCTGTCATATTCTTAATTTATGGTGGCCCCGGAAGAAACACGGTGTTAAACAGTTGGGAAGGTGCGGCATACATGTGGAGTCAGTACCTTACACAAAAAGGATACATTGTGGTGAGTGTAGACAACAAGGGTACAAGTTACCGCGGAGAGAAATTCAAAAAAATGACCTATGCAAATTTAGGTATGCACGAAACAAAGGATCAGATTGAGGCAGCTAAATATTTTGGAACATTGCCCTACGTAGACCCTTCACGAATTGGTATTCAGGGATGGAGTTTTGGGGGATATCTTTCATCGCTTTGTATCACTAAGGGGAATGATGTATTTAAAACTGCTATTGCGGTGGCCCCTGTTACCAATTGGCGTTATTACGACTCTATTTATACCGAGCGTTTTTTGGGATTGCCGCAAGATAATGCCAAAGGGTACGATGATAACTCACCTATCAATTTTGTAGATCAATTAAAAGGCAACTATTTATTGATACATGGCACCGCTGACGATAATGTACATTTCCAAAATTCTGTAGAAATGGCAACAGCGTTGCAGAAAGCCAATAAGCAATTTGATTTTATGATGTATCCCGATAAAAATCATGGGATATCGGGAGGCAATACACGACTTCACATCTATTCACTCATGACCAATTTCATTGTGGAAAAATTATAGTTGTTTCCTAAATTTGTGTTGAACACATTTAATAACAATTGTTGGTTGGCAATTATACACAGTTGCTGTAGTTTCGTTTTTTTATTTATAAGTTTTTATTTCTAAATTCGCTCAATGAGGTTCGTTACTCGATTTCATGATCAGTAGCGAGTCAATAAAAACTGTTTTATGTCAAAAAATATCAGTGAATTATCGGGCAGAAAAGGTTTAGATCACAATCTGTTTGAGCAATTGGGAATAGCTGCTGCTGCCACAGGAACTCCCGATATTGCGGATCTTGAAAATCTCCGAAACGAGTTTTTGGTAGGAAAGTCAACCTTGTATGGCACCACTTCATTCTATGACTTTTTACGTCCTGAAAATAAGGGGAAAAAGGTATACGTTTGTAACGGATCGGCTTGTTTAACTGCCGGCACACAAGCCAAATTAAAAAAACAACTCCTAGCGCAATTCAAGGAGGAAGAAATTGGTGAAATGTGTTGCTTAGGGCGTTGCCACGAGAATAACGCATTCTTCTATAAGGGTAGTAATTATTCAGGTAAGGACATTGAGCAGCTCTCTCAAATTAAAGAAAATAAAATAGGCAGTGCTGAGCATTATTTCACAGGTAACTATGGAGAAGCTATTTTAACAGCTCCTGTAGAAGAAATTCATCAATATTTTAAAATCTTACACAAGGCATTTGACACGGGCCGTGAGGCAGTGCTCTCCGAAATAAAAGCTTCCGGTTTGCGAGGCAGAGGAGGGGCAGGGTTCTCCATGGGATTCAAGCTTGAGTCATGTAAAAATACCGATGACCCCATCAAGTTTATTGTGTGTAATGCCGATGAAGGAGATCCCGGTGCATACTCCGATAAATACATCATGGAGCAGCGCCCTCTGTCGCTTTTACTTGACTCAAGCTTGAAT
>JALRAS010000071.1 GCA_023262495.1 Bacteroidia bacterium
ATCAATATAGTTGGCAAAAGTACCTAAACTGTAGTAGCAATCCTGATCTGTTTCAATCGTTATTCTATCAGCAGACGACAGTGCGGTGGAGAACAAAATCATCTCAGGTACAATACCTTGTGTATAAGTTGAGTTGTTGCTGTATGAAAATAAATAGATGTTGCTGTTGCTGAAAGTGAAAGAAGTATTTCTGGAGTTGCTGTTGATGGAGTTTACTCCATTTTTGTAAACTTCTGCAATGGCTCCATTTCTTAAGAAGCTAGCCACAGATAAAGCATCCCAATTCAACTGACCGGCAATCCTACCTTGTCCCGGATTACTTACATCATAATAGGTGTTGCCATCACTCCAAGGTGCATGAATATTGTATTCGTTTCCATTACCTGAAATTAAAGATTGATTTACTCCATTATTTGTTCTGAATACAGAAGAAATAGTAGCTGTAATACCTGTTCCTACGGCTTGTGCATTGGTAAGCGCAGTCACCATGTTTTGCCCACCTAAAAGTGTTAAAGTAGGTCGTGCGTTAGCTAAATCAACCACACCTGCACTTACAATACGAGGTTGTCTTATAAGCACATTTTGAACCGCATCGCGCACGTTACCGCTTTGGTCGTACCAAATGTTTACAAATCCATCACTGCTGCCTACAAAGGCAAGTAAAGCGGTTTGATCTAAATCACCAGTAGCTGTAAATCCAATATCTTGCGTAGTGTTGTCGCTGCTTCTTCTCACACGAATAGCAGGTCCGTTGTATGTAGGTGTTACTTTTCTGATAGAGTAAGCCGCTTGTGCAGTTTGCGTGGTTCCTAGGATAGAATTAAGCACGGAAATAGTAAGTGTTTGAGCTGCACTGCTTGTTCCGCAGTCATTTTTAACAGTAAGCGTACCAGTGTATACACCTCCTGCTGCTGCACCAGCAGGTATGCTAACAGAAAAGTTACCTGCCGGTAAAATCGCATCGCTAACATTTGTAAATCCGGCAGCAATTGCTGCTGCATCCCAAGCTATACTGTATGTTATTGGATTGAATTGTGCATTTGAATAAATTATATTTGCAGAAGTACTTCCTGGTGCAATTCCAATAATTGGATTAAAAGTTATAGACGGTAATGTTGAATAGTAACAACTTTGATTATTTTCTATCGTTTGTAGCAAACTTAAATTGAGTGTTGAAGCAAATAATACCAATTCTTGAATACTACCATTCAATCCTAGAACACGCGCAGCAGGAATGGTTCCCACCGCAAATTCACTTCCGGCTGTTGTAATGTTAAAGGTAGTGTTAGATCCAATAAGACTGAAAGTTTCGTTGACTGCATTTAAACGCTGTGTTAAACTCGAAGTGTTGGCATTGGGTAATACCTGATTAGATACATACCAAGTATTGGCATTTGTCGTTTGTCCCACCAAAGCAGAGCCCTGCCATTCCACACCAAAGTTACCTTGTGTGTTATTTGTTCTGTTAATCCATGCACCATATCTTGTGCCGGCACCGGAGTTTCTTCCCCAACCGCAAATTTCTGCACCCGGAGCTGATAAGGAAGTAAATTGCCACACGGCCGATAAGCATACAGGTTGTGAAGTAGGTACATAGGTACCATTGGTTAAATAAGCGGATGTTCCGTTAAACTGAACTCTAGGTCTTCCTACAGTGTTGGTGAGCACCACACCCGATTGTACAATCAGCGGCTGATTAGCGGCCACTGCAGTTACATTACGACCGTTGCCACTTTGATCGTACCAAATAGATACAAATCCGTTTCCACTTCCCACGAAAGTGAGCAAAGCAGCCTGATCAAGGTCTCCAGTAACGGTGAAGCCAATATTTTGTGTGGCATTGTCACTGCTTCTGCGCACCTGAATGGCACTACCTGCATAGCTTGAACTTAATCGTCTTAACGAGAAAGCAACCTCCGAAGGATTAGCAGCTGTAAGTCCAAGATTATTGAGTGCATTTTGACTAAAACCTACTAAGGAATTTAGCAAGATTAAAGCCAATGACAGAAAGTGATGGAAACTTGCTTTTTTCATTGTTTGATGATTTTTATTTGACATATGATTTAGTTTTTTCGTACCCTAAAAATTATACATTGATATGCTTAAATCAGATAAAATGTATTTTTTGCAAGGCGAAATTAGCTGCACATTAAACCTTACTAATAGGTACTAACTCATACTTATTAAGTATGCGTTGTTAGTTTTGTTAAGTAATTGAAAATGAATGCTTAACAAGATTTATAGAGAGGTTTTTAAGTGAAAATGTAGGTAAAAAATGCCGTTAAAAGTCAAATTTAAACCTATCAAACAGCAAAAAATTAAAGCTTGTTTTTTATGAAAGCACTTATTGTAAAGATTAAGTGATAATAATGTACTATTAAAAGTCATTGACTTTGAATTTACGTTAAACCCGAATTAATCAATAGAAGTTACGCATGTAAGGCACTAGTTATTTTATGAGGGAATCCCGCTTAGCTGATGTTTTCAATCCATTGATTCAATAGATTGAATTACAGCTGTTTCTGCGATTCCGCATTTTCTAACGCGGAATTTGGGATTAAATACTATTGAATATTTGCCAATTAACAACAAAAAAGGCCGCTTCATTGAAGCGGCCTTTTTGAAAAAGTTAAACAGTGATTACTTGATCACATTTACTTTCTTTGTTACTTTTCCTCCTTCAGAAGAAGTTACATTAACAAAATAAACACCTGCATTCCAATTAGCTGCATTAAGCTCTTGACGGTATAAACCATTTACAACGCCTAAATCTTGACTAAATACTCTATTACCTAACATGTCAACAACTTCAACTGAAATTCTTTCCGCTTTTGTTGTATTGATGTTAATCATAGCTTGGTTATCGAATGGATTTGGAAACACTTCAAAAGTGTTAACAGAAATATTGTTATTCTCGATACCATTAACGGCTCCTGCACGCAAGTTGATTTCATCGATAAACAAGTTGTTACCGTAAGCACTTGTAGCAACAAATTTTACCAATAATTTTGGTTGATTTAAATATGGAGTCATATTTACTGACTCTAATCTCCATTGAGTAGCAGTTGGCGTAAATGGTGTTGTTTGTGGGTTAGCCGTTTGAAGAGCTGTTCCTTGCTTAGTAAAAATATTACTCCAAGTTGACCCACAATCAGTTGAAACTTTTACTTCAAGTTTATCCTGCTCGGTTTGATAAGTAGCATAGGCAACATAGAAATCAAGTGCAGCAGAAGTTGAGGTTATGTTCATATCTACAGCAGGCATGAAAAATTCATCAACATTACCCGCAGTACTTGCATAAAAATCCATTTTAGCACAAGATGTGGTTGAGTTGGCACCTGCTGCAGTTTGGCGAACCCAAGTTGGTCCGTTATCAGGATTAGTGATAAACCAATTAGCTGGTGGGAAGGTAGTTGAAGAATAGTTTTGTGCAATTGGAGCGGCCTGTCCGGTTGCTCCAATAATTACAAACTGCTGAGTTTTTGTATCATGAATAGTGGCGAATACGTTGGTTCCGTTAGGGTTTGCAACATAAGCTTTAAAAGTGTGAGTACCTGGAGTTGAATTTACAACCGGCAACACTTGTGTTGCTGTTTGACCTGCTGCAAGCGAACCAGTCCATGGCAAAGTTTGCTCTGGATCAGCATCAATTTGATACTTGATATCTGCAGTGGTAAGAGTAGTTGAACCATTGTTTTTAATGGTAACAGATGGAGTGAAACTATTGGTGCATTGGAATGTTGGTACATTTGTCAAGGAAGAAACTCCTGCAAGCGTTGGAACAGGGATTGGCGCGCTGTAACCTGCTTGATGAACCTCTTTTGAACCATTGTCTTGTATCCAAGCAACAAATGCAATTCTACCTAAATTGTAAATGTAATTAGGTGTATTAACTTGAAAAGTAAATGGTTGAGATTGACCGCTTGTCCATGTTCCTGGAAGTGTAGAACCCGCATCACCCGGAATCATTTTTCTCATTACACTGTAAAAATCTTTCTCACCGTTTGTACCAGGAGCAGTTGCAAAGTTGATTTCTTTTTCAACCATTGCAACATGTAGTACAAGATTTCCACTTGCTGTGAAGGCTTGTGAAGCAGTAATATTTACGTTAACGGTAGCAGCCGACATGTCTGCGTTAAAGGTATGCGTAGTTGTTAAGGTAAATGAAGAAGGAATGTTGTAACGATTATCAATAGTTGTAGCATCAACTGTTGTACCTTGATTACCATCCAATCTTCTTGAAGGAACGCCAGTTACGTTGTAGTATGCAACACGCGTGTCAACCTCTGCAGGGTTTTGGGCATTCATCGGATCAACACCGGGCCAATCTGTTTGATACTTTACCGAAACAACTTTGTTTGTACCGGCAGCAGTCAATGCAGCATTCAAGGCAGGATTTTGGGCTGCACAAGGTCCGCACGATGCTTGAGAAAATGCTTCAACCAACACGAGTCTTTGGGACTGGGCAAAAGCAAACGTGCTCGCAAGCATTAAACTTAGAACTGTAAATGTTTTTTTCATTAGAATTTGTTTAGTGAGTTTAATAAATTACTACGAAAGTATAATGTTTGATTAATACGACCAAACAATTTAACTTTTATTTTTCAAGTAATTGTAAATCACTTTTTTGGCATTCGCTGAATTTTTTAAACCCACAAAGCCCCATGCCAACAAGCATCCGCTAGAATTTGCAATAAAATCGAACAAATCTGGAGTTCTGTCTTCAAAAAGCTCTTGCTGAAGGATTTCTAATATACCTCCATAAGGAATACTTACGCAAAGCGCAAAAGCCATGGCATTTTTTCGGTTTGGTGTTTTTCTAAATGCTTTGTTGATGAGCATAACCAACACAAAAAATACGCTTGCATGAACAAATTTATCAAAACTTAGAAGCTCTAAAAAAGAAATATGCGGAATATCCTTACCGGGTAATCCGCATAAAAAGGCAATAAAAAGAGCCCAGAAAAATGAAGGGGCAAATATTTTAAGTGTCTTACTCAATAAATTTGCCTATTAAATGATTAGTGCCCTATCAACGATTTGTACTGCTCAGCACTTAATAAATGCTCCAATTCAGCGGTATTCCCAATACTCATTTTTATCATCCAACCCTCACCATAAGGATCTGAATTTACTTTTTCAGGACTAGCGTCAAGTGCTTTGTTCACCTCTAAAATAGTACCGCTGATTGGCAAAAACAAATCAGAAACTGTTTTAACCGCCTCTACAGTTCCAAAAACTGCTTCTTTTTCCATGGTCTCACCTTCTGTACTAATATCAACGTATACAATATCGCCCAATTCGCCTTGAGCAAATGCAGTAATGCCAACAAAGGCCTCACCGCCTTCAATTCTTATCCATTCGTGATCTTTGGTGTACTTTAAATTGTCGGGAAAATTCATATGTGTAAATTTTATTGGACAAACGTAGAAAAAAAATTGATTTAATTCAATTTAAGACATTTTTTTATTTCAGTTTAATCAAATTTATTTGATTGCTCGGAACTTTGACATAGAGTATATTTAAGTTGAAAACAAACCTTTAGTGCTACTATCATTTATTGAATAGTTTTACTGTTTATCTCCCTCAATTTTTTAGCTTTGTGGACTTCAAAAATAAACAATGATTGTCATCACAGGTGCTGCCGGTTTTATTTCAAGTTGTTTGATCAGTAAATTAAATGATAACGGATTTACTGATATCGTAGCGGTTGATGATTTTAGTAATAACCTAAAACTAAGGAATTGGAATACCAAAAAAATAAGATGCACCCTTGAAAGAAAATTATTTTTTGATTGGTTGAAGGATAATCAGCAACAAGTAGAGTTTATATTTCACCTAGGTGCAAGAACAGATACAACCGAATTTAATAAGCAAATTTTTGATGAGCTGAATTTAAATTACAGCAAAGCTATTTGGCATGCATGTGTGCAATATCATATTCCATTGGTATACGCATCATCTGCAGCCACATATGGTTCAGGCGAGTTTGGGTACAATGACAATGAATCGCTGATACCTCAGCTTAAACCCCTTAATCCATACGGAGATTCAAAAAATGACTTTGATAATTGGGCCCTAACGCAAGAAAAAAAACCTTTCTTTTGGGCAGGACTAAAATTTTTTAACGTTTATGGCCCCAACGAATATCATAAAGGGAGAATGGCTTCTGTTATTTTTCATGCTTATCATCAAATTCGTGAAACCGGTCAAATGAAGCTTTTTAAAAGCCACCGCAATCATTTCAATGATGGCGAGCAAATGCGTGATTTTATTTATGTAAAAGATGTGGTGGACGTGTGTTACTTTCTAATGCATCACAGAAAAAACAGTGGTATTTACAATGTTGGCTCTGGTAAGGCACGCAGCTTTAACAACCTTGTCAAACAAACTTTTTTATCGTTGGGTGTAAGTGAAAATATTGAATATATCGATATGCCTGCAGATATAAGGGAAACTTATCAGTACTTTACGGAGGCCAATATGGAAAAACTTAAAAATATAGGTTATCATTGCACATTTCACAGTCTTGAAGAAGGAATAGATGATTACATCAAAAATTATTTGTTAACCAATCGTTACCTGTGATAGTTTTAGTTTAAATGAAGAAATTTACTGCATATAAAACAGATAAACTTGGACCCAAGCAAACAGTAGCTTTAATTGCTCAATTTAAAATCAGCAATTCAAGCTGGTGGCTTCAAGTTATCGATAGTCTTTGGCAGCAGCGTGTAGTAAGATATTTTTTTGCAGCTGCAACGGCAACATTTGTTGATGTTTTTATTTTTTGGTTTGTGTTTAATAAACTTTTATATCAGCAAAATCATGACATACTTGGTTTTATGGAAATGAAAGCGCCAACCATATCTTTAATATGTGGCTTCAGTTGTGGGTTACTCACCAACTTTTTAATTACCAAGTTTTTTGTTTTCAACCAGTCAGAAGCAAAAACAAGATGGCAGTTAGCAAGATTTGTTTTAGTTGCCTTGCTTGTTTTTGTCTGCAATTACTACTTCATGTGGTTCTTAAAGTCACAGTTGCATTGGTATGCCACCATAGCAAGAGCTGTTTCAGCGGTTACCATAGGTATTTTCAGTTTTACAGCACATAAATTTTTTTCTTTCAAATTATAATCTGAAGCATGCTTGACAGATCCGAAATAAAAGCTTTCTTGGATGCCCGAGATAAAAAGGGGTTGAAGCAATTCCTATCAGATTATGGAGCAGAAGAAATTGCCGACTTGTTGAACCATCTCGATGAGGAAAACCTGCTTTTAGTTTTCAAGGCCATCGACCGCGATGTGGCTTTTGCAGCCTACGAATTATTAGATGTTAACTTCCAAATTGCTTTGTTGGATTTACTTCCAAACAAATTGGTAACACTGATCATCAACGATATGAGCCCCGATAAAAGAACTGCCCTTTTTCAGGAACTCGACAATGAGATGCTCAACAAACACCTAAAATTACTGACCCTCAGCGAGAGAACTGTTGCGCTTAATTTATTGGGTTATCCCGAAAACTCCATAGGTCGATTGATGACCCCAGATTACATTGCTGTTAAAGCCGATTGGACCATTAATGATGTATTGAGTTACATTAGAAAATACGGAGAAAACTCAGAGACTTTGAATGTAATTTACATTATAGATGATAAAGGTATTTTAATTGATGATATCAAAGTAAGAGAAATTTTAATTGCTGATCCACAAACAAAATTACAAGAGATAATTGATGGCAGATATACTGCTTTATCAGTTTTAGATGATGAAGAAGTGGCAATTAATGTGTTCAGTAAAACCAATCGGGTGGCCTTGCCGGTAATTGATAAAAATGGGTTATTACTTGGCATCGTAACCATGGATGATGTGCTCCGTTTATCAAAAGAAGAAGATACGGAGGACATTCAAAAATTGGGAGGTGTTGAGGCCTTGGAGGAACCTTACATGGATGTTCCAATTCCATTGATGATCAGAAAAAGGGCTGTTTGGTTAATTGTGCTATTTTTTGGTGAGTTACTAACCGCAAGCGCAATGGCCTTCTTCGAAGATGAGATTGCCAAAGCTGTAGTGCTTGCTCTTTTTGTACCCCTCATTGTAAGTAGCGGAGGTAACTCCGGTTCGCAGGCAGCAACACTCATCATAAGAGCAATGGCTTTGGGTGAAATCACAATTAAAGACTGGTGGAATGTCCTCAAAAGGGAACTCATATCAGGTTTTGCACTTGGTTGCATCCTGGCCATCATCGGATTTATACGAATTGGTTTATGGAATTATTTTACACACGTATATGGCGATTATTGGTTGGGAATTGCAGCCACAGTTAGCTTTTCATTACTAGGCATTGTGGTGTGGGGCACCCTTATGGGTAGCATGCTACCAATTGCACTAAAAAAATTAGGGGCAGACCCCGCCACCTCTTCGGCCCCATTTGTAGCCACTCTGGTTGATGTAACAGGTTTAGTAATTTATTTTACCTTTGCCTTATTATTTTTGAAAGGAACTTTATTGTAAAAAGTTTGTTTTAGAACTATAATAACTCAAGCTAATACCTGAACATTTAAAACGCATCTCTTATGTTATCTAAAAAAATTGAAACAGCTATCAATAAGCAAATCGAGCTAGAAGCAGCTTCCTCTCAACTTTATCTCTCAATGGCTTCATGGGCCGAGACCAAAAGCTTCAATGGTGTTGCTGCATTTTTGTTCAAGCACTCAGATGAGGAACGTTTTCATATGATTAAGTTGGTAAAGTTTGTGAATGAAAGAGGCGGACACGCGCTCATTCCGGCTTTGCGTCAACCTGACAAGGATTTCAAAACGCTCAACGTAGTGTTCGAGCAAATCCTAAAGCATGAAATTCATGTTTCAAATGAAATTAATAAACTGGTTGATGTTTGCTTGCAAGAAAAAGATTATACCACCCACAATTTTTTACAATGGTACGTTTCCGAGCAAATTGAGGAAGAATCCTTGGCAAGAAATGTATTGGATAAATTAAAGTTGATTGGTTCTGATAAAGGAGGGATTTACTTCTTCGACCGCGACCTTGGTGCTATGGCTTCAGCCGGTGCTGCCAAAGAATCAGGAGAAGGTAAAGAAGGCAAAGCATAATATGCCTTTGGCCTCCGAATAGTTCAGTCTGCTTAACCCGAATTAATTAGAAGAAGTTACGCATTAACGCACTAGTGATTTGATGAGGGTAATCCGCTTAGCAGGGCGTTTTAATGCCATTGAACCAATGGATTGAATTACAGCTGTATTAACGATTCCGCATTTTCCAATGCGGAATTTGGGTTAATTCTTTAAAAAAATTACTCACCAAGCGCTCTTTCAGCCGCCAATAAAGCATCCGAAATTGCGCTTACATTGCTTCCTCCCGCAGTGGCGTAGGCATGACTTCCACCACCTCCACCTTGAATTATTGGAGCAATTTGCTTCACTATGGCAGCTGCATTTAACTGCTTACCTTGAACCAAATCATCACTAAATGCAATATACAATTGTGCCTTATCATTCATTACCGCACCTAGCACCACAGCTGTAGTGGGAGTTTGTTTGAGTTGAAAACAAAGGTCTTTAATTACATCTGCTGAGTTGAGATCAACCACCGCGCTGATGAATTTTATTCCGTTTATTTCCTTGGCTGCTTGTGTCAAGTTAGCTTTCAAACCCTTTGCCTTCTCACGAATCATTGCCTCTATTTGCTTAGATAGTTTAGTATTTTCATCCATCAAAGCATCAACACTTTTTACAATGTCTTTTGGATTTTTGAGCGTTTCTTTCAAAATGTTTAAAGTGGCAAGTTGTTCATTTAAGTACAACTCTGCTGCATCTGCGGTAATTGCTTCAATACGTCTAACACCTGCTGCCACAGCACTTTCAGAAACAATTTTAAATAATCCGATTTGCCCGGTACTTTTAACATGGGTGCCGCCACACAATTCAATACTGTAATTTTTATCAAAGGTAACCACACGTACAACCTCGCCATACTTTTCTCCAAACAAAGCCATAGCTCCCGTTTTTCGGGCATCATCAATATTCATCAACTCAACTTGCAAAGGAATATTTTCACGTATTTTTTTGTTCACCAATTGCTCTATCGCGGCAATTTCCTCGGTTCCAACCTTAGAAAAATGAGAAAAATCGAAACGAAGATTTTTGTCGTTTACCAAAGATCCTTTTTGTTCAACGTGTGTTCCAAGAATATTTCTTAAAGCAGCATGCATGAGATGCGTGGCACTATGATTATTCTCTGTTGCCTTCCTTTCATGAACATTCACAATAGCTGTGTAGGTGGCGTTTAAATCGTTGGGTAGTCGGTCAGATATATGTATCGTAATACCGTTTTCCTTTTTAGTATCGTTAATTGCAACTATTTCTTTATCGTATATCAATTTGCCTTTATCACCAACCTGCCCGCCACTCTCGGCATAAAACGGGGTACGACTCAACACCAATTGATATTCCTCTTTACTTTTATTCCCTACCATTCTCGAAACCTTCCTGTATTTGATGATTTCTGTCTCTGTCTCAAGCAAATCGTAGCCCACAAAAACAGACTCGGCATCTGTGTCTAATATAACCCAATCATCAGTATCAACAGCAGCTGCGGCTCTTGAGCGATTCTTTTGCTCTGCCATACATGCTTTAAACTCCTCCATGTTAATGCTTAGATTTTGCTCACGGGCCATCAATTCTGTGAGGTCAATTGGAAATCCAAATGTGTCATACAACTCAAAAGCAAATGCTCCATCAATCACATTTCCGGCAACCGACTTTATATGATGATTAAATCGCACAATGCCATTCCCAAGCGTTCTCAAAAAGGCAGTTTCCTCCTCTTTGATCACATTTTCAATTAATCCTTGCTGAGCTTTTAACTCAGGAAAAACATCGCCCATTTGCTCCACAAGCACCTTAACCATACCACATAAAAACGGTTCTTTAACTTCCAGAAATGTATAATAATATCTTACCGCTCTTCGTAAAATTCTTCTGATCACATAACCAGCTTTATTATTGCTTGGAAGCTGCCCATCGGCAATAGCAAAGGAAATTGTTCTAATATGATCGCTCAGCACCCTAATGGCAATGTCTATCTTTTCATCTTTACCATATACTTTTCCTGAATGTTGAGCAACATGCTGTATCAAAGGTTGAAATACATCTGTATCATAATTGCTCTGCTTGCCTTCAATTGCCCTGCATAACCGCTCAAAACCCATTCCGGTATCAACATGCTGTTTGGGCAACTTTACCAAACTTCCATCCGCTCTACGTTCAAACTCCATAAAAACATTATTCCAAATTTCAATGACCTGCGGATGATCATTATTTACCAAGGTAGCACCATCAATCGATTGGCGTTCTTCATTCGATCTCAAATCTATATGAATCTCCGTGCATGGGCCACAAGGACCTGTATCACCCATTTCCCAGAAATTATCCTTCTTATTTCCTTTTAATATTCTGTTGGTTTCAATGTACTTCGACCAGTTATCGTGCGCTTCTTGATCAAAGGATAAACCTTCCTTAGCATCGCCCTCGAAAACGGTAACATACAAGCGATCTTTATCCAACTTGTACACATCAGTAAGTAATTCCCAAGCCCAAGCTATCGCTTCTTTCTTAAAATAATCACCAAAACTCCAGTTACCTAACATTTCAAACATGGTATGATGATAAGTATCAACACCAACCTCCTCTAAATCATTATGCTTACCACTAACTCGTAAACACTTTTGTGTGTCGGCAACGCGAGGAAATTTGATTGGCGCATTGCCAAGAAACAAATCTTTGAAGGGAGCCATCCCACTGTTGTTAAACATGAGCGTAGGATCGTTTTTCACTACCATCGGTGCAGATGGCACAATTTCATGTCCTTTCGATTTAAAAAAATCTAAAAATGTTTGTCTGACTTTGCGAGATTCCATAATTTTTGAAGCGTTGTGCTATTAATCAATTTTTTACGCTGCCGAATGGCTATCCTAATTTTTGCTAAATGATACAATTTATCATCAATCAGTTTTGCTATTGGGCTTGCAAATTTAGTGTATTTGATTAACTTTGAATTCAATTTTGCTAACAAAGCCATAAATAATTGACCAAGTTATGTCGAAAATTAAATTTTATTTCAACACCAAATCGCTTACCTATGAGAAGGTTCAGCTTAAGTTTTGGGATAGATTCAAACGCTTTGCCGGATTTTTAGTTACCGGTTTGGCTTTTGCCTCAGTGACCATGTTTTTTGCCTATTCATACTTCGACTCTCCAAAAGAAAAACAATTAAAACGTGAGATTGAAGCTATGAAGTATCAATACGACTTACTTGACAATCGCTTAAATCAAATGAATTTGGTTTTAGCCGATTTACAAAATAGAGATGACAACGTGTATCGTGTTATTTTTGAGGCGGAACCAATCCCTGCAGAAATACGCAATGCAGGGTTTGGTGGGGTTGACAGATACAAGGAATTAGAGGGCTTTAACAACAGTGATTTAATTGTGCAAACCACTCAAAAGTTGGATAAAATTGCCAAGAAAATGTATATACAAAGCAAATCGTTTGACGACCTCATTAAATTAGCAAATAACAAATCCGTAATGTTAGCCAGCATACCGGCTATTCAACCTATTAGCAACAAAAACCTAAAGAGTATGACTTCGGGCTTCGGATATAGAACCCACCCTATTTATAAAACCACGCATCTTCACTCTGGTATGGATTTTTCTTCTCCGGTTGGTTCGCCAATATATGCCACAGGTGATGGTATAGTAGAAGCGGCTGATAATCTTGCACAAGGTTACGGAAACCATGTGGTAATCAATCATAACTATGGCTACAAAACCCTTTATGGCCACATGAGTCGTTTTGCAGTGCGTAAAGGTCAAAGGGTAAAGAGAGGTGATGTAATCGGTTATGTGGGTAGCACCGGGATGAGCACCGCACCCCACCTACATTATGAGGTAATCAAAAACAATAATAAAATTAATCCGATTAACTTCTTCTATAATGATTTAAGCCCGGCTGAATACCAAGCTATGATTGATCAGGCAAGTAAAAACAATCAGTCGTTTGATTGATCGCATCACTGTTTTAAAAGTGTACCTTCAGCAATCATAGCTTAAAGCTTTGATTTCCGATAAAATGCCAATAAAGTAGCTACCTGTTAAAAATTTTATAAACTATTCAAGACCCAGTAAAGGTATAATTTACAAATACTACACTGGCAAATACTATCCGAAAGAGGTTTATCAAAAATTCAGGAAAACAAATTTGTGCATCAAAAGAAAAATCGTTTCCTGAATCATCGGAAACCTGTTTTACAAAAACATTGAATGAAAAAGCCCCGTTATCATAAATAACGGGGCTTTATTCAGTTAAAGAAAATAATTTATCTGCTACTGTTAAATCCTACGGGACTTCCCACACGGGTCATAGCGCAACGGAAACCCAACCAAGAGGTTGATTGTCTCTCGTCTAAATACCTTCTCGTGCCCGGATTCATCCAATATGCTCTGTCGTGCCAGTTACCGCCTTTAAATACATGCGCTTTGTCATTAATCATTGAAGTGATATCAGATCCTCCTGATTTGGTATTGTAGTACATTCCGTTACTTTCGGGAGCAGCAGTTTCAGCTCCTTCCGAACCGCCTTCAGCAGCCTCTCCACCGCCACCTTCTCCGCCACCTTCGCCTTCCGCAGCAGCCGCAGTAGCTAAAAGGTTTTTCCAATTTTCCTCATCCACCTGAGAAGAAAAATCACCATCTAGGAAGTTGATATTGTCAGAACGTTTGTAATTTCTTCTTTCTGCAAGGTTATCTGCCACAACCTCAACATTTCTGTATTTAATATGGCCAAGACTATCTTTGTCAGCAACAGCACCCTCTTCGTTTAACACCTTTGTTTGAAAAACGTTTCCTCTAAAGGCACGGAAGTCAGATTTATCATCATGACTCACCGGACGATAAACATCCATTACCCATTCACACGTTGCCCGCCATGTTATACAAGCCATAATCATTTGGCCAATAAGAATAAACTGGAGCAGTAACGTCAGCGTTATCATTTAAATAACCTGCAACACCCATGTAATCACCCGCACCTCTTACGAAGTTAGCATTGATCTGCCCTAAGTAATTATCGGTTGCATTACGAACTCCGTGTCCATTCCAAGGATAAATTCTTCTAT
>JALRAS010000072.1:0-8667 GCA_023262495.1 Bacteroidia bacterium
AAGGGCATTTTCAGGGGAGATAAGTCCCATTGTTGCTTTTTAAATCCAGGAGCAAATTCAAAAGTACCTAAACGGTTGGTATCATCCCATACTACGGCACCAGCCAGCTCTCCCCATATTTTTACTTCAGCTGCAGTCATATTGCAATTTACTTAGATTGTTTTTTTAGAGCGTGCACGCAAACGTTGTGCTTTGGCTTCTTGCACAATTGCCATTGGACTAATGGTTTTAATTACAGTGAAAGCATCTAAAACGTATAATAAATTGAGCATGCGGAGCACTTGAATAAGTGTGGATACCGTTACCGTTTCACCGCGTTCGAGTATACTCAGGGTAGATCGACTGATGCCTGCCGCCCTTGATAATTCCTCTTGTGTTTTATTTTGGAGCATACGATGATGTTTAACAAATGCTCCGATATGCTCCGACAAAGCTTTATCGCTCATTGCATGCCAATTTTTGTATGAAATATCATTCATAAAACGTAATATTTAAAGTTAATGCATTATTTACCACACAAAGATACAATTTATTTGTTTAAAAAATAATTGTATGAAAAAATATACGTTAAATATATAAAGTTTATTTTATGATTGATATATCATTCATTGATGTGTTTAAAAAAGATACTATTAGTAAAAAAATAGCTATCTCAAACAGACATTAAGTTATCCGGAGCGATTTAATTGCGGGGATCTTAAAAAAATATTCTTCAAGTTCTGATCTTAAAATTCATTCTTTATGACAAAAATTTGAGAAAAAAATAGAAAGTAGGATTTAAAAATGAATGATACCGGCTATCACTTGTCAGAAAAATTATCTTTCAAACAAAATAAAATATGTTTTTTTATAAAAAAAAGTCTTGATTCTATTCACATAATTAAACATCGTAAATTGCTGATAGCAATGCTTTACAGCGATAAGTAAAAAGAGAGAAATTTAATTATAAACAATTCCGGATTGAGCCGATAGAAGGACTAAATTTGTTGCTCACCTAATTTTGAACTTCATTAAAAGATGGAATTTAACCACCTACACGTACATACACAATACAGTCTTCTCGATGGTGCGGCAGACATTAAGAAAATGCTTAAAAAAGCCTCGGCCGATGGAATGAGGGCCATGGCAATTACCGATCATGGAAACATGTTTGGGGTGTTCAAATTTGTGGCAGAGGCAGCCAAACAAAATGTGAAACCCATCATTGGATGTGAGTTTTATATGGTGGAAGATCGATTTAAGAAACAGTTTACAAAAGAATCTAAAGATAAAAGATATCACCAACTATTACTCGCAAAAAATGCAGAAGGATACAAAAATCTGAGTAGACTCTGTTCATTGGGTTACATTGAAGGCCTGTATAGCAAATGGCCGCGTATTGATAAGGAGTTAATCTTAAAATATCATGAGGGATTAATTGCCACCACTTGTTGTATTGGCGCTGAAGTACCTCAGGCCATACTCAATAAAACTGAACAAGAAGCAGAGGAGATTTTTAAATGGTGGCTCGATATTTTTGGTGAAGACTATTACATTGAAATACAAAGACACGGTTTGCCCGATCAAGACAAAGTGAACGAGGTGCTGCTGCGCTTCGCTAAGAAATATAATGTAAAGGTAATTGCCTCCAATGATTCGCATTACGTAGATCAGCAAGATTCGAATGCGCATGATATTCTACTGTGCGTGAATACAGGAGATAAACAGTCAACCCCTATTGCTACAGATGAGGAAGGAGGTAAAGGATATCGTTTTGGTTTTCCTAATGATCAGTTTTATTTTAAAACAAAAGCTGAAATGGAATTACTTTTTAGCGATGTGCCGCAAGCGCTCGATAATACCGGTGAAATTGTTGATAAGGTAGAGAAACTGACCTTGAGTAGAGATATTCTTGTTCCCCATTTTCCATTGCCTGAGCCATTTACTGATGCCGATGAATATTTACGTCATTTAACCTTTAAGGGGGCAAGAAAAAGATATTTAGAAATTACTCCAGAAATAGAGGAGCGACTCAATTTCGAATTGTTCACTATCAAAAGCATGGGCTTTCCGGGATACTTTCTCATCGTAGCCGACTTTATCAAAGCGGGTCGCGATATGGGCGTATTAATTGGCCCAGGGCGTGGTTCTGCAGCCGGTTCGGCAGTTGCCTATTGTATTGGCATTACCAATATAGATCCTATCAAATATAATTTGCTGTTTGAACGTTTCTTGAATCCCGAAAGAAAGTCGATGCCCGATATTGATACGGATTTTGATGACGTGGGCCGTGAAAAGGTGTTGAACTATGTGATTGATAAATACGGAAAAAATCAAGTAGCACAAATAATTAACTACGGTACAATGGCAGCTAAGTCGGCCATTAAGGATGTAGCGCGTGTGCTCGATTTACCGCTCAACGAAAGTAATGAATTGGCCAAACTAGTTCCCGAAAAGGCCGGCATCAAACTAAAAGAGGCCATTGAAGAAATCAAAGAACTCAAAGCTATTTACGATGGGCAAGGATTGAAATCAACAGTGCTTAAAGAAGCACTCAACCTCGAAGGATCGGTGAGGAATACCGGTATTCATGCTTCTGCCGTTATTATCGCACCAAGTGATTTGATGGAACACCTGCCATTGAGTGTGGCCAAAGACTCTGATTTATGGGTTACGCAGTGGGATGGAGTTGTGATTGAATCGGCCGGCCTATTAAAGATGGACTTCCTAGGTTTGAAAACGCTCAGTATCATCAATGATGCCGTGCGACTTGTAGAAGATAATCATGGAGTGAAAATTGTTCCTGATGAAATTCCGCTTGATGACCCACTGACCTATAAAATATTTCAAAACGGTGAAACAATCAGTGTGTTTCAGTTTGAAAGTGACGGTATGCAAAAGCATCTCAAAGATTTGAAGCCCGATAAATTTGAAGATATCATTGCGATGGTGGCCCTTTACAGACCGGGGCCAATGGCCTACATTCCCGATTTTGTAAAAAGGAAACATGGCTTACAAGAAATTAAATATGATTTTGCCATCACCGAAGATTTGTTGGCAGACACCTACGGTATTACCATTTATCAAGAGCAGGTAATGTTGCTATCGCAGCGTTTGGCGGGCTTCAGTAAGGGTGATGCCGATGTGTTGCGAAAGGCAATGGGAAAAAAACAAATGGAGGTGTTGCAGCAAATGAAAGGCAAGTTTATCGATGGCTGTGCCAAGAACGGGCATGACCTCAAAATAGCTGAAAAAGTTTGGGTAGATTGGGAAGCTTTTGCCTCCTATGCATTTAATAAATCTCATGCCACTTGCTATGCCTATGTCGCTTTTCATACTGCTTACCTCAAGGCGCATTATCCGGCCGAATATATGGCAGCCGTGCTCAATGCACAAATCAATACCGAGCAAATTGCCTTCTTTATGGAGGAGTGCCGCAGAATGGGTTTGAATGTGATGGGACCCGATATCAATGAATCGTCAAGTAAGTTTACCGTTACCAAAAAAGGGGATATCAGATTTGGATTGGGAGCGCTAAAAGGAGTAGGAGAGGCAGCTGTGGAAAATATCGTTGAAGAAAGAAAGAATGGTGCCTATCAATCTATTTTTGATCTTAGCAGAAGAATTAGCCTACGCTCAGCAAACAGACGTGTTTTTGAAGGTCTTGCCTTGGGTGGCGCTTTTGATTCATTTTCAAACGTACATCGTGCACAATATTTTCATGCCGACAAAGGTGATGGCATGCAGTTTATCGAAAAGGTAATTAAATACGGGCAAAATTTTCAGGAAAAGAAAGATAGTTCACAAGCATCATTATTTGGGGAAGAATCAGAGGTGAGTTTACCTGAGCCCGCTGTGCCTTATTGCGAACCTTGGAGCAATCTTGAACAATTGAGCCGCGAGAAAGAGGTGATTGGAATGTATATCAGTGGGCATCCTTTAGAGGATTATGCCTTTGAAATTAAAAATTATTGTCGCGGCAAGGTGTCGGATTTACATGATTTTAATGCGATTAAAGGTAAAGAAATAGCCATTGGAGCTGTAGTGTCAAACGTACTACACTTGGTTAATAAAATAGGCAAACCATACGGTAGGTTTGTGATAGAGGATCAATCAGGAAACTTTGAAATCAGTCTATTTGGTGAGGATTATTTGAAATGGAAAAGCTTCTTCATGCAATCGGGTTTATTCGTGTATATGAAGGTGAGGGCAGAGGAGTGGCGTAATGAACCCGGTAAGTTTAAGTTGAATATCCTCAACATGATGTTACTTTCGGATGTGCGCAATAAAATGACAAAGAAGTTGGAGCTTAGTGTGAATCTCCACGATTTATCCGATGATTTCATTAGTCAACTAAGTAAATTGATTAAAAAGTATCCGGGTGATTGTGCTATTCAGATTAAGGTGAGCGATCCCAAAGAAGAGCTGCAAGTTGAGCTCTCATCAGTGAAAACAAAAATCAGCTTGGATGAAAAAATTATTGAGTTCATCCAAAAAGAACCACGTGTAAAGTATAGTTTAAGTTAACAAGTATGCAACTACTGAAAGGGCAATTGATTGTGCTCAGGGCATTAGAGCCCGAAGATTTAGAGACCTTATACGCTTGGGAAAATAACTCCAACGTATGGCATCTTTCCAACACAATAACACCCTATTCTAAACACCTGCTCCGCGATTACATCTACAACACACAATATGATATTTTTACCGCCAAGCAGCTAAGATTGATGATTTGCAAAGATAATCTGCCGGTAGGTTGTATTGATTTGTATGATTTTGATCCTTATCACCTACGTGCCGGAGTTGGTATTTTAATTGCCGATGAACAGCACAGAGGGCAGGGTTTAGCAAAGGATGCCTTACAAGTGCTTTGCCACTATGCTTTTGAGATGCTGCAACTTCATCAATTGTATTGCCATATTAATGCCGATAATTTGCCAAGCATAGCCCTGTTTACCGCTGTAGGCTTTAAAGAGACAGGTAATAAAAAACAATGGAACAAAGTGCCTGCCGGCTTCGTAGATGAATTGATTTTTCAACGGATTGCAGAGAGCTGATTTCCAATTTTTTAATTCTCTCCCATGAAAGTATCTACTAGGATTTATTTGTCAATCACGTTGGTGGTGTATTTGTTGGTGAGCATCAATATCAACTTTGGAAAGAACAAATGGCAAGACGTATTGGAAAGCGATGCCTGGGGGTATTATGCCTATTTACCTGCTGTATTTATTTACCATGATTTGAATTTTTTATTTTATGAGAAGGTTATGCACGAGGGATATTTTGAATCACGCTTGGCATACGAATACCGTGTTGGACATGGCGAGCAAAGAAGCAACAAATATTTTTGCGGAACCGCCATCATGATTTCCCCCTTTTTCTTGACTGCGCATGTGTTGTCCGATTGGTTTGATGCACCGCAGGATGGTTACAACCGAATGTATATTTTATCTGTTAACATGGCCGCTGTTTTTTATACCATACTTGGTTTGTATTTCATGGGAAAGCTGCTGCAGTTATACAGCCACAATCAAAATAGGATTGCATTTGTGCTGCTTGTTTTTGCCTTTGGCACTCAACTGTTTTATTATGCTATTGGCGAACCAGGGATGTCGCACGTGTATTCCTTTTGCGCGCTCACTTTTTTTCTGTGGCAAACAAAATTATGGTTTCAAAAACAAGCTGTTGCGCAGCTGATGTGGGCAGCTTTTGCATTGGGCTTGGTGTTTCTCATCAGGCCATTTAATCTATTGGTATTGGGTACGGTGCCCTTTCTTGCCGGAACTTCTATTGTATTTAGACAAGGAATAAAATCAGCATTACAACAAAGAAAAATGTTGTTATCGGCCTTCCTCGTTTTTTCGCTCATGGCAGGTGTACAGTCACTAATTTATTACTTACAAACAGGACATGTATGGATTGACTCCTACCCAGGTGAGAATTTTGATTTTACGAAGCCACATGTATTCGAATCCTTATTTAGTTTTAGAAAAGGACTTTTTGTTTACACACCCCTTGTATTGCTCTCGCAGCTGGCACTTGTTTTTATGTTCAAAGAAAACAGGTTTATGGCAGTCAGTTACCTGCTATTCTTTTTTACATTCACATATGTATTGTCGAGTTGGTGGATTTGGTATTATGGAGGCAGTTTTTCGCTGCGTCCGTTTATTGAGTATTTTGCCCTATTCGCTATTCTTTTGCTTTGGCTTTTGGATCGCGTGCGTTATAGGTTACCCTTGATGGCAGTCGCGCTGCTCTTGGTGCTGCTGTGTCAAATACAAACCTATCAATACCGATATTTTATTATTCATTGGAGTGAAATGAATCAACAGAAATATTTCGAAAGCTTGGGGCACATTTTAAAAGGATAAGCATCAACATTTGTCGTTGGGGTTTTCAAACAAATCTTCCTCATTTTCATTTCTCGGAGTCAAACATTTGAAATCTCTTTCAATCAACACCACTAGTGCTTGCATAGCTGTTGTTACCGAAAATTCAAAGCTCACACATTGCTCATCATGTAGCCACTGGGCGATTTCAATTTTGTTTACTTTTATCTGAATGTGATCTCCTGAAAAATAAACCCCCGATGCGGTTTCTTCCTCTACCGACAAACGATACATAAACAAGTCGTTTTCATTTGGACCCCAATAAAGCGGCACACTTACAAGGCCATTGCCGCGTAACTGTTTGATGTCTGTTTGGCTAAGGCGCAGCCGTATCGACTGTTTGTTGATTCTTAATTTCATAAGCGCACTCTTTGAGAATGAGTATAAATATTCAGTGATGTTTCCTTTAAAAAACCAATAAGGGTAACACCTGAGCGCTCGGCAGTTTCTACCGCTAAACTGGATGGTGCACCTACCCCACAAATGATGGGTATACCTGCCATCACAGCTTTTTGAACCAATTCAAAACTAATTCTACCGCTAAGCAGTAATATCTTTTTTTCGAGTGGTAGTGCTTGTTGCAGCGTATAATGCCCAATCAACTTGTCTAAGGCATTGTGCCTGCCAATATCCTCGCGCATAATCATGATGTTTCCTGTTTCATCAAACAGCGCACAAGCATGAATGCCACCGGTGTATTTAAAGTTAACTTGTTCTTGTTGCATTTGATCTTTCAGCTGAAAAAGCTGATCATGGTTTACTGAAAAATTAAAATCAATAGGAAAACAAGCGGTTTGTTCGAGCGACTCTATGGCAGTTTTACCGCACACACCGCAACTTCCACTGATATAAAAGTTCCTTTCTGCCTGGGGCAATTGCACTATAGCATTTTTCTTAAGCATTACCTTCACCACGTTTTCCTTGCCTTCTGAAAGCGCTTTGTTGCAATAGCTTACTGATTCAATGAAGTCAGGATTGGTGATGACACCCTCAGTAAATAAAAAACCTACCGAAAGCTCAAAATCATTGCCGGGTGTGCGCATGGTTATGCTAATATTTGTTTCTACAGGGGTATCACCTTGCCAATACAACAGTTTGATTTGCATTGGCTCTTCTACCGCAAGCAAATCGTTCACATTGCTCACCGAATTATCTTTTAACCGGGTAATTTTTTTTTGTACAACCTGATAAGCCATTCATTAAAATGCATTGTTGGGTAAAGGTATAAAAAATAGCATTCTTGGTAAAGAATATACCATCGTGAATACTATTCTAAAGATATTTGTTTAACTTATTAGAGCTAGCCCTAAAAAAATTAACTACCCATTTAAGCAATGAACTTAAATGGTAAGTGTGGTTTGATTATTTGAAAGTTAAAACAAACTTAAGGCTGCACAACATATTTAAATATCACTACCCATTCACCTTTGCATGATCGGCCAAGAAGGTGGCCAATCCGCTGTCGGTAAGCGGGTGTTTGAGGAGCGAAGTGATTACGTTTAAAGGGCAAGTTGCCACATCAGCACCAAGTTCGGCACACTTCAGCAAATGCATGGTATGGCGGATAGAGGCAGCAAGCACCTGTGTTTCGTATCCGTAGTTGTCGTATATCAATACAATTTGACTGATTAATTCTAAACCATCATATGAAATATCATCTAGCCGCCCTATAAATGGGGATACATAGGTAGCTCCTGCTTTGGCGGCTAGTAAGGCCTGTCCTGCTGTAAAAACCAAGGTGCAATTGGTTTTAATTCCTTGCTGTGAAAAATATTTAATGGCCTTTACACCATCTTTTATCATGGGCACCTTCACCACAATCTTAGGATGAAGAGCGGCTAAATTTGTTCCCTCTCTAATAATGCCTTCATAATCAGTAGCAATTACTTCTGCACTCACATCACCATCTACAATGTTGCAAATGTCTACATAATGTTTCAAAATGTTGTCGGTTCCTTTGATGCCTTCTTTTGCCATCAAACTTGGGTTGGTGGTTACGCCATCTAAAACACCTAAATCGTTGGCTTCTTTAATTTGAGAGAGGTTTGCAGTATCAATAAAAAATTTCATCGTAGATATAATTGAGGTATGGTTAATGCAATAAAAAATGGGTAAGCTACTTATATCGCACCGCTCAACCGCCTATCCTTGCTGTATTCCTACCCTGGGGAGATTCAGCAGGAGCTGGTCGTGTAAGACCTGCCGTTGCAAATGTAGGACAAATGAATTGATTAAAAAAGTAGTGCTTTAACCTACTAATATTGATTAGAATGAACAGTTGTAAATCCAATTAAATGAT
>JALRAS010000072.1:8677-13768 GCA_023262495.1 Bacteroidia bacterium
CAACCGCCTACCCTTGCTTCCTTCCGAATCTGGGGGAGTTCAGCAGGAGCTGGTCGTACAAGACTTACCCGCTGCAAATATATGAAAACAAATGTTTGCCCCAACTAAAATATCAATAATCGAATAAAAAAAAACATCAAGCAAGGCGTTTCATCACCAAGGCATTGATTTTGGCAAAGAGTTCGTTTGGGTCAAAGGTGCGCCAACCAATCTCATTGATTTGTCCGCCCAACAGTATGTAGTAGTCAATATTATTGCGCTGAAACTCACTAATCACATGATTCCTAAAATTCAAAAAAGCCACCCAACCATCGTCCACATCCTCTTGCCACTCCTCATAATAACTTTCATCTGAGGCATGAAAATTCAATACATTTTCACCAATTAAAATATATTTGTTGATGCCTTCGGGGAGCATCAAATCAATGATGTCTCGCTTCAAAATCATCACATCATTGTTAATACAATCATTCCATTCTCCAATCAGCTCAATAATAGCAAATCCTGCATCGTAGTTTACGAATAGTATTTTAATAAATAAGGTTTCGGAACCTATGTCGTCCCACTGCGGATGAATCAGGTAGTTATATATTTGCTTATCGTATTCAAATTCATTGTATGCGCGATCATAAAAGGGTGAACGCTCATCTTCTGAAGCTATATATAAATGCCGCCAATTGTAATATGGTTCGATATCCTGCATATTGCTTCCTTATTTTTGATAGGCATCAACTGCTTTCCTCACACTGCCGTATTGTTTCAGTAATGCTTCGGCTGTGGCATAGTCAGTATGTGTTTCATCCATAATCATTTTTACACCGCGGTCAACCAGTTTATTATTACTTAATTGCATATCGACCATTTTATTTCCTCTTACTCTGCCTGTTTTTATCATACTGCAAGTTGAAAGCATATTCAGTACTAATTTTTGAGCAGTTCCGCTTTTCATGCGTGTGCTGCCTGTAACAAATTCAGGTCCGACCACTACTTCAATTGGGAAGTCAACGTTGCGTGCTAACTCGCTTTCCGCATTGCATACAATGCAGCCGGTAACAATACCATTTTCCTTGCATTTTTTTACGGCACCAATTACATAAGGTGTAGATCCCGAGGCAGCTATACCAATAACCATATCAATATTTGTGATGGCATGAGCTTGTAGGTCGAGCCAACCCTGTTCATTGCTATCTTCGGCAAATTCCACCGCTTTTCTGATAGCTGTGTCACCACCTGCTATGATACCGTTTATCAATCCGTGAGGCACACCAAAGGTAGGCGGACATTCAGAGGCATCTACAATACCCAATCTGCCACTTGTGCCTGCCCCAATGTAAAAAAGTCTTCCTCCTTGCTGTATACAACCTACAATGGCATCTACCGAACGTTCAATTTGCGGAATGGCTTTGGCTACAGCCAAGGGTACCGTGGCATCTTCGTGGTTGATATTTGTCAACAAATCTAGGGTGCTCATCTGCTCCAGGTGATTATATTTAGAGCTGCTCTCTGTGGTTTTGGCCATGCTATAATGGTTTTTTTGAAGAATACTCTTTTTTCAATAAGGCAATATCGTTGATCAGCTGATCAATTTCTTTTGGATTGGTACCATCGTAGTATCCTCTAATACGCCTTTCCTTATCAATCAATGCAAAATTTTGCGTATGAATAAAATCGTCTTCACCACCGTTGCCCTCGCTGGCATCCAACATGTAACTGTTGCGTGCCAAATCATATAGCTCCTTTTTGTTGCCTGTAACCAAGTACCACTGTCCATATCTTGCCTGGTGTGCAGCGGCATAGTCGGCAAGTACATTCACAGAATCGTATTCGGGATTCACAGTATGAGATATAAATTTGATTTCATCGTCATTCTTGTAGTGATCGGCCACTCTTTGCATTTGGGTGCTCATGATAGGGCAAATGCTTTGACAGGTACAAAAGAAATAGTCGGCTACGTATATTTTGTTTTTAAAATTATTTTGAGTTACCACATTGCCCCTTTGATCGATAAAGCTGAAATCGGATATGGTTTTGTATATGGTATCCACTCCGTTACCAGTCAAAGATGGTCTTACCTCGTGATTGCCGAAATAGGGTAAAAGGCGCAAAGGTTTATCTTCTTTTTTAGCTGCAAATCCCAGGTAAAATGCAAACCCGGCAGCGCTGAAGAGCAAAACAGGAAACAGAAATTTCTTCATCATGCAAAATTTTTTTGACGCAAATTTACGATAGAGTTCTGAATGAAATATTTTTATTTACTTCGCAATCCAATTTTAAAATAACAGGAAAACAATTTAACAAACTGAATATTTTAATTGGCACGATTTATGCTAACAACAAATTCAAAAAAAAATAGTTTATGAAATCAAAAATTCTCATTTTAAGTTTAGCGCTATATACATTAAATAGTGCTGCGCAAGACAAGAAAGCACCTTCTATAGGTCAGGTAAAACCTATGACTACAGGCACCACCACAGCGCCTGCAAGCAATGCTGAAATCACCTTCGCTAAAGAATTACATGATTTTGGTACCATTAGTAAAGGCGATAACGGAACTGTAGAGTTCACGTTCAAGAATACCGGAAAAGATCCTCTCATTATCTCAAATGCACAAGGTTCATGTGGCTGCACAGTACCTGTTTGGCCAAAAGAACCCATTGCGCCCGGAGGTTCATCAAGTATCAAGGTTACCTATGATACCAAAAGGGTAGGAGCTTTTACCAAAACGGTGACCATCACCAGCAATGCTCAAACAGCCTCTAAAGTGATCACCATCAAAGGTGTAGTGAATGATGTTCCTGCAGAAGAAACCTTTCCTGCGAAAAAACCAAGTGCAGGTTCACCACTTGAAAACAAATAATAACTCAATAAATATAACAATCAACTAAAATCAAAACACAATGAAAAAAGCAATCTTAACATTATCAATTGCATTTGTAGCCGCTATTGGTGCCTTTGCACAAGACAATTCTACAACACCTGCTAATCCTAATGCCCCTGAAATTTCATTTGAATCAGATGTAATAGACTATGGCACCATTGAACATAACGCAGATGGCAACCGTCAGTTCAAATTTAAAAACACCGGTAAAGAGCCGTTAATCATTACAAATTGCCAAGGTTCTTGCGGTTGTACAGTACCAACTTGGCCAAAGGAGCCAATCAGACCAGGTGCAAGCGCTACTATCGATGTTAAATATGCAACCGATAGAGTTGGTTCATTTGAAAAAACAATCACGGTTACTTCAAATGCTAAAACAGCGTCAAAAATTTTACGTATTAAAGGTGTAGTGAAGCCTGATCCATCTTCAACTCCTGCAACAACAACCCCTGCAGGTCACTAATTAGAAAATTAATTACATTTGTACCCTTGTCGTTTGTGCGGCAAGGGTTTTTTATTTTAAAAATGTTATATGCCTAAAATATCAGAAAAAGCACTACACATGCCAGCTTCCCCGATCAGAAAACTGGTGCCTTTTGCGGAAGCAGCCAAGTCAAAAGGAGTTAAAATTTATCATCTCAACATCGGTCAACCCGACATTGAAACGCCACAGGTGATGCTCGATGCGGTGCGTAATTTTTCGCCCAAAGTGGTTGAATACAGTCACAGTGCCGGTATGGAAAGTTATCGTAAAAAACTATCGGGCTACTATCGTAAACATGGAATTGATATCAATCACGAACAAATATTGGTCACATGCGGTGGTTCAGAAGCCATTGAAATAGCCATGATGAGCTGTTTAAATGGTGGTGATGAAATACTGATCCCTGAGCCATTTTATGCTAATTATAACGGATTTTCTTGTCAAGCCGATGTGGTGGTGAAGCCCATAAAGTCGGTAATTGAAAATGGCTTTGCATTGCCTCCTATAGCTGAATTCGAAAAGTTGATTACCCCAAAAACAAAGGCCATTATGATTTGCAACCCGGGTAATCCAACCGGTTATTTGTATTCAAAAGAGGAGCTCGAGTTATTGAAAGATCTTGTATTAAAATATGACTTGTTTCTTTTTTCAGATGAAGTATACAAAGAGTTTTGTTATGATGGAGCTGCATACACCTCGGTGATGCACTTGAATGGCGCTGACAATAATATTATTTTGCTTGATTCTATTTCAAAAAGATACAGTGCTTGTGGTGCTAGAATAGGAGCTCTGATAACAAAAAATGCACAGGTGATGCAAGCTGCACTTAAGTTTGCACAGGCACGCTTGAGTCCGCCAACATTTGGTCAGGTAGGTGCCGAGGCAGCGATCGATACGCCACAATCATACTTTGATGAGGTGAATAAAGAGTATACCACACGCAGAAATTTTTTGGTAGAAGCACTAAACAAAATGCCCGGTGTGTTTTGCCCGATGCCCAAAGGCGCATTTTACTGCATTGCTCGTTTGCCTATTGATGATGCAGATAAGTTTTGTCAATGGTTGTTAGAGTCGTTCAGCTTTGAAAATCAGACCGTGATGTTGGCACCTGCCACAGGATTTTACTCCACGCCCAATAGCGGTAAGAATGAAGTGCGAATTGCCTATGTGCTTAATCTCGATGCCTTAAAGCATGCGATGACTTGTTTAGAGAAAGCTTTAGAGGCCTATAACAAACAATAAAGACAAGTCAAAATAGTTAAGTAGTTTTTGTAAACCTATTTACAGAAGTAGGTATAGGTAACCTGATCGTTGTTCAAATCGCCTCTCCAGGTTGATACCTTGAAAAGATCCGAAAAGGTAGGATTGTTAAACTTGGTACTCACCTCTGATTTCTTTGGGAAGTAAGGTGTTATCGCATCATCATTTAACTGCGATCCCTCGAGCGGTTCAGCAACAATGAGCATACGCACAGTGCTATCAGCAGCTAATTCCGGTAATGTTTTAGGCGGGTATTTTATTGCAAGACCCGAGAATATTGCATCTTCAAATGCATCGTTTTGATATTTATTTTGTTGTGTTGTTTTTGACTTAACGGCTTTAGAAGAGTAGATCACCGGACTGTATCCGACCAATTTAAAATGAGATTCAACAGAAATGTAAAATTCGGCACCTCCGTTAATTGCTATGTATGGCTGTTTTGATGCAATTGTTTGATCAATTAATTTAT
>JALRAS010000073.1 GCA_023262495.1 Bacteroidia bacterium
TTCCGTATGGCGCCCCTGCTTTAAACACAGATTGCCAAATATGATCGGCATGCTCATTTTCGAAATAAATTTCAAATCCACCAGCACCGGTATATCCTGTAGCTGACACCAAGACATTATCAATTCCGGCAAATTTTCCTTTTTCAAATGTATAGTATACCATATCTTTAAGATTGATATCGGTAAGTGATTGAAGCGCCTCAGCTGCTTTTGGCCCTTGAATAGCAAGCAAGGAGGTTTTATCGCTAATATTGTGCATTTCTACACCATTGGTATTTCGTGCACTAATCCATGCCCAGTCTTTATCTATATTAGAGGCATTTACCACCAACATGTATGACTCCTCTGTGATGCGATATACCAATAAGTCGTCTACAATTCCGCCCTCTTCATTGGGGAGACAACTATATTGAACCTTACCATCGGTTAACACGGCTGCATCGTTACTAGTTACGCGTTGAATTAAATCGAGGGCGTTTTTTCCTTTCAAAATAAACTCCCCCATGTGCGAAACATCAAAAACCCCTACAGCATTGCGCACTGTATCGTGTTCGGCATTGATGCCTTCGTATGAAACCGGCATATTATAACCTGCAAAAGGAACCATTTTTGCATTTAACTGGATGTGAGTGTTGGTTAGGGCTGTATTCTTTATCATAGTAAATAAGTTAAATTTAAGGGTCGCAAGTTGCCATTTTTTTGCGAGATGGCATCAAACAATTTTGAATAGTTATGAAAACAAGCTTAAAAAGTTGTCGGTATTTGATTTTACCGAGTAATTATCAACTATTTTCTTTCGAGTCATTTCCGACATTTTGAGTAGTCTCTCTCTGTTTAGAATTAACTGTTCTATGTTGCGCTCCCAATCGTCATCGCTTTTACAAATAAAACCATTAATACCATCATCAACAATTTTTATGTTTACACCAACCGGTGAAACCAATGCCGGTATTCCCAGTGCCATATATTGCAGCGCCTTAAATCCGCATTTTCCTGAAGCCCACTGATCATCTTTAAGCGGCATAATACCAATACTAAACTGAAGTAAATCATTGATCTCATTTTGCTTAGTCCATTTGATAAACCTCATTGAATTTAGGTCAATATTTGGAGCAATATCAGCAATCACGTGTAATTCGAAGCGGTATTTTTTTTCGAGTCGCCTAAGCACTTCTATGATTTCGTTCAAATAGCGTGTGGTACTGTGACTCCCAGTCCATCCTATCACAAAAACATCTCTGTCTTGATTGCTCACACGGTTATGATAATTTTCAGTATCTATGGTGGTTGGGTTATATATTACATTATTGTTGTAATTACGCGCAAAACGGCACAAATAATCGTTACCACAGGAAATTTTGTATGCCCACCTGCAAATTGTTTTGCTGTTTGAATATCTTTTTAAGAACGAAAAAAACTTGTTACTTTCCGAATAGTTAGGCAGCCAAATAGCATCGTCAAAATCATAAATAATCTTTTTTCTAAGCACCTTGGCTATTAAAAATTCGATGAGCGGAGGACCAAGTGGAGCTGCCTCTCGATGAATGAATACGTAGTCGAATGAATTGATTTTTGGGAGCAAAGTGAGGCGATTGATATAACCTCTGATAATCCTCAAAAATTTTAAAAAAAAACGACCAGGTTGATATAGAATCTTCCAAGCGTTATCGCTAAGGTAGGAATGGGTTTCGTATCGGTACCCCTGCTGCTTCAGGATTTCTAAATATTGCACAAATCGGAATCTCTGACTCGGAGCCTCATGCAAAGGGTATGGAAACAAAAAAATAATTGAGGGCTTCATAAACTCAAAGGCAAATAAACACAATTTTTAAAATAATCCCGTAAGGATATCGGTTTTTATCAATGAAAAAACTGTATTTCTGCAATGATCAGCATCTGTTTTGGTAAGATTTTTAATTTGTTTTTGAAAACCCCGAATTGATCAATATAAGCTCAGCCTATGATGCACGGGCGATTTTATCAACGCAAACCCTTTAGCAGCTGCAATTCATTGAATTACAGCTATTTTAGCGATTCTGCATTTTCTAATGCGGAATTTGAGCTTAATGCAAATTTGGGATAAATCTCAATCTAATCAACTATTGCTTTATTTAAATTGGCAAATTGCCCGCAAAACAACTGCTAAACAATCAAAAAACTGCCTTTGTGACATTATTTATGCTTATTTTGCGCCATTTTGGCATTAAATCGGTAGTAGTTTTTAAATTGGAATATGAATTGAAGACTGAGTCATTAAAAATGTATAACCATCAAAATTAAAAAAATGACACTTATTAAATTTCAAAACCCCAAAATGAAAAGTTTCTTTGAAACCGATGCAATCATACCCGATTTTGGTAACAGATTCCATCACTTTTCAAAAATGTATGATCAGTTCGGAGAAAGAACGGTTCCCGTAAATGTGATTGAAAATGAAAACGCTTATTTGTTGTACTTCATAGCACCGGGCTTCAAAAAAGAAGATATCAAATTAACTTTGGAGAAACAGGTGATAACTGTTAAAGGCGAAGTAAAAGTCGATGCCATTGAGGAAAATGCTCGATTTTCACGAAAAGAATTCAGCTTAAGTTCGTTTAAAAGATCATTTACATTACCTGCAAATGCAGATGTAAGTTTAATGACGGCAAAGCATGAAAACGGTATCTTACTTGTTACCCTTCCTAAAAAGCAAGAAGTAAAGAAAGATGAGAAAATAGAAATAGAGATTCTATAGTTGGTCTGTTGTTGTTGTTTTGTAAAAAAGGCTGCGTTTATGCAGCCTTTTTTTTATTGTTCACTGACCCTACTTGATACCATTTATATTTGTTAAATGGTCCAAAGCCATTAAATAATTTTATATCGTCTAATGCGGATTTAACTTAAAATAGTTCAATAAAATTATCGCAATTACATTTATTTTTAGTCCAACTAATAAATAGATAGGCAATGGTTTATGACGATACTACTTGAAAATAGTACAATCAGGCAATGCCGAATTTGAAATATATTGAGAATGTAATCAGTATTTTTACTTTTAAACAATTAAATGGTTGCAAAAGTTAATAAGCGCTTCATATTGGAGCATATCTAATGCTTACCTTTGACCATTATACAATAAATTATGGAAAATAAAAAACCACTGATACTAGTAACAAATGATGATGGTATTTATGCGCCTGGTATCAGGGCTCTTATAGAGGTTGTAAAAGATATGGCCGATGTGTTGGTAATTGCTCCCGACAAGCCACAATCAGGTATGGGACATGCTATTACCATCAATTCTACTTTAAGAATTAATCAATTGGTGAATGAAGAACATTACAAAGAATATAGCTGCAGCGGCACCCCTGTTGACTGCGTAAAAATTGCGGTCAACAAATTGCTTCCCCGTAAACCTGACCTATGTATTTCAGGCATCAACCACGGCTCTAATTCTTCCATCAATGTTATTTACAGTGGCACTATGTCGGCTGCGGTTGAAGGTTGTATTGAGTCAATTCCTTCTATCGGTTTTTCATTATGCAATTATGCGGTAGAGGCCAATTTTGAGGCCTCCAAAAAAGTAGCTGCTAAATTAATCGCTAAAATATTACAAAATAGCTTGCCCGAAGGCGTTTGCCTCAATGTAAACATCCCCAACATTGAGTTCGACAAATTAAATGGCATTAAAATTTGCCGTCAAGCTAAAGCCAATTGGGAAGAAGAGTTGGACGAACGAAAAGACCCAATGGGTAAAAGCTATTATTGGCTTACCGGAGTGTTTAAAAACTATGATCACGGCACCGATACCGATGAGTGGGCATTGGCCAACCAATTTGTGAGTGTGGTTCCTGTGCACATCGATTTTACTGCACATCACACCATTCCCTTTCTAAAAAAAATGGATATTGAATTATGATAAACGCTGACAACAAATTAAAAAAATTCGATTCCTTCAAAGTAGGTTTTTCCTTGGGCATTGTTGCTCCCGTAATTATCTTCTTTGGCTACTACAAACTCAACTACGACTTCATCAAATTCAATTCATTTGTTGAAGATGCTTTTATGAAAAGTATTTTTGCTCCGCTGCTCAGCCTGTGTGTGATTATCAACCTAGGCATTTTTTATTTGTTTTACTGGAAATATTTTAACCTGGCAGCACGAGGCGTGATTGGGGCAACAATTGTTTATGCTATCATGATATTTATTGTAAAATTATTCTTTTGATGCGCAACATCTCCCTACTTCTTTTAAGTACAACGATCATATTTTTTACCTCTTGTAAAAAGGCGAGAATAAAAAAACAAATTACGGGCACATGGCAAGTTGCCGAAATGTACACCGATAACCAAAATTTATTGATTAAGGAAATAGATGGTTTTATGCTCCCTGCAGGCTGCGATACACTCAAATTTTTTCAAACAGAAACACTCAATACCACCATTATATTTGACGAAGACGGCATTTACACACGTATCGAAAAAACAACAGTGCAATACCCCGACACACTGCAATCTCGACTACAGTGTAAGGTAATTTTTGCCGATTCAATAATTGAAAAAACAGAAAATGGCATGTGGAAATTTGAAGGCAATGAAACACTTTCGATGATTGCCGCGAATAATAATTTTGAAGGCAATAAAATTGTTTCAATTAGCAATACCAATATGGAATGGCAAACAGATTTAACCGTATCACAGGGATTTTTGGTGTTTAACGGAATAAAAACAACCAAGCTGATTAAGCGCTAATTAAAGGCAAACATTGTCACATGAAATACTACATCATTGCAGGAGAGGCCTCAGGCGACCTTCACGGTTCAAACTTAATCAAGCAAATAAAAAAACTTGATGCCAATGCTACTTTCCGCTGCTGGGGTGGCGATAAAATGAAAGACCAGGGAGTTACCTTGGTAAAACACATCAAAGATTTGGCCTTCATGGGTTTTTTTGAAGTGTTGGCAAATATCTCCACTATTTTAAAGAACATTAAATTTTGCAAAGCCGATATCATTGCTTTTAAGCCCGATGCGTTGATCTTGGTAGACTATCCTGGCTTTAATTTGCGAATAGCCGATTTTGCCAAGCAACATCATCTTAAAGTCATCTACTATATTTCACCGCAAGTATGGGCATGGAAACAATCACGCGTAAAAAAAATAAAAGCCACCGTAGACCGTATGATTGTGATCTTGCCATTTGAGCAAGAATTTTATCAAAGGCACAATTATGAAGTTTTCTATTGCGGGCACCCCTTGCTCGATGCCATAGAAGAAATAAGCTCAAGCAGCAATACCATCAATGAGTTTATTAAAATCAATCAGCTCTCTCAAAAGCCTATCATAGCGCTACTACCCGGAAGCAGAAAGCAAGAAATTGCCACCATGCTTCCCCTGATGCTCAGCGCAACGAAACACTTTCCCGACTACCAATTTTTAGTAGCTTGTGCCCCCTCTATTCCAAGTGATTTTTATAAACAATTAATGCAAGGCAGTGAAGCAATATTGATTTACGACCAAACCTACAAACTGCTGCAGCATGCCAAAGCAGCACTGGTTACATCAGGCACTGCAACACTTGAAACAGCCTTATTCAATGTGCCCGAGGTAGTTTGTTATAAAGGCAACAAAATATCTTATCACATCGCACGCAGGTTAATCAAAGTGAAATACATTTCTTTGGTTAATTTAATAATGGACAGTGAAATTGTAAAAGAACTCATACAAGATGAGCTCAATGAACAACAAATTATAGCCCAACTCAATCAAATTTTATTGCCCGAGAAGCAGGCACAAATGAAAAAATCCTATACCGATTTAAAAAGTAAATTAGGTGGTAAAGGGGCCTCCGAACGCGCTGCAAGGCACATACACCATTTTTTACACCCTTAAATGTGATGTCATTCAAAAATTACATATTAGTTGTTTGCTGTTTACTCGCCATGCAGCTGCATGCAAGCATCAGCGAGGTAAAAATTGGTATCCTTTATGGCATGAACCTTACCGAGGTAACCGTAAGCGGCAAAAAAGAAAATGTAAAATTTCTGATCGACTCCGTTCAATTTCACCTCAACCAAGAAAGCTACACTATTAAAATTGTTGCCACACATGATAGTCTCAAACTATATCTGCATGATAGTTTAATTGGCGTGGCAAAAACATTTAAAATAGAAGGAGGAAACTATCAAACCACCCGATTGTTGCATCCAAGTTTTAAGAACGAAAAAATTTACAGAGGCAGTATACTCTTTACCGGCAACAAAGGATTTTTATTCCCCGTTAATATATTAGATATCGAGGACTATTTGCCCGGAGTGCTCGAAGCCGAAGTAGGAATAGGACGTCCACCTGAATATTACAAGGTACAAGCCATTATTTGTCGCACCTATACCTTAAGTCATTTGCGCAGGCACGAAATGGAAGAATTTAACCTATGCGACAAAGAACATTGTCAAGTATTCAAGGGCTTCACCAATAAGAGTGCCGATATCATGCAAGCCATAGAAAAAACCGAAGGCGTAGTCATAGTGGATCAAGAATTTTCGTTGATTACAGCGGCCTTTCATGCCAACTGTGGGGGGCAAACAGTGAATAGCGAAGATATATGGAACAAAAAATTAAGTTACCTTAGGAGCATTACCGACACCTTTTGTATCCGTCAAAAAAGTGCAGTTTGGAGTAAAGAGATAAGCTCCGATAAATGGGCAGCATGCATGCAAAAACTATGCAGTAATTATAGTGCTGCAACCGACACTTTGTTATTAAACAACGAGGGCTCTTTTCTTCAATTCAGCAGAAAACGAGACTATCCACTTAATCAAAACTGTGTCATTCCGCTCAAAGACATTCGTAATGGATTGGGGCTGCGCTCCACCTATTTCAACGCACATCAGCAAAACGGTCACATCTTGCTAAGCGGACGAGGCTTTGGTCATGGTGCCGGGCTTTGCCAAGATGGTGCCATTCGCATGTCAAAACTCGGTTATAACTATAAATCAATACTGCACTTTTACTATCAAAATGTAAGCATCGTACATCTCGACAAGATAGACTTTTTCAGATTCGATGAATAAGCTTGTTTTTAATGAGGGCAACCCCTGCTCCACCCTTTCCGGACAGCGCAGCAGGGCCGGGCTTTCCGTGCTACACGGTAGCTCACTCCAATCCCTGTTGCAGCTTACCTCACCTATCACAACCCTATCTGAGCGTAGTTTCCGAACTATACTCTTCATATTTTAAATTCAAAAATGAACTCAATATTTTAATAATTTTTACTAATTGCACGAGGTGGCAGATGCGTATCCTATAAAAAATCGAAAGCACTTGCTATTTATTAGCAGGTGCTTTTTTGTTGTATGTTAAGTTTTTAAAACATCAAGAACTCTATTACCTCCATTAAATATTACCCTGAATTCAGCGCTTACTTTGATAGAAAAAAGGCAGAATACAAAAATAGTATGAGTGTATTAAATGCTTTCAAAAATAAAATAGAGTTAAGGATTGTGTTTTTTTTAATAAGCAAAAGCCTTATGCAGATAAGTATTCAGAAGCAGCTTAAATTGGCTTGAAAAAAGTCGAAGAAAGATTAGTTTTTCCATAGCAATCCTCGCAAACATGTTGACGAAAACGCCAAATCTTGGGCATCGTTTTGCGGTACTTCGTCATTAAGAGGCTGTAGGATGGGGTTTGGACATTGGTTTTCAAATAAAATAAAAGGAAGATGATAACAATTAGCTTATAGTGTTTTGGGGGTGAGAGCAGGTAATATGAATTGATTGCATATTGCCTTTACATTATTTGAAATTTTCAATTACTTCAAAATAGTTTTCTCGATGGATGGCTGCGAAATTCACCTCACCATAAATGTTAGAAAAACTTTTAGTAAGCTGCATTTTTTTTGTTGGATTCCATTTTATTTAAAAGGTTTGTAATTGGTTGTTTTTTTGCACTACCAAATCAATTTCACGTTGATCGGCATTACGCCAGAAATAAAAATTAGCATGTATTTGTTTGTATTCGTTTTGTTTTAGTAATTCATTAATCACGAAATTTTCAAACAATGCACCGTTATCGTTTCTGGTTTCTATGGGTCTGAAATCATTGATCAATGCATTTCTTATTCCTAAATCGTTAAAATAAATTTTCTTTGATTTTTTTAATTCATTTCTCTGATTGGTATGATAGGCAGGTAATTTATATAGTACAAACGCTTGCTCAAGCATAGTAATATAGCTTTCTACTGTTTGATGATCAATCTTTAGGTGATTGGATAATTCATTAGCGTTTACTTCACTTCCAATTTGCCACGCCAAAAGTCGCAGCAATTCGAGCATTTTTTACGGTTTTTTAATCCCTTTAAATAGAAAAATATCCTTGTACAGATAGCTTTCAGATAGAAAACGTAGCAATCGCTCGGCATCATTGGCTTGGGTAACAATATCCGGGTAATACCCATAAACTAAGCGCTGTGGTAATTGCCTGATTTCTTGCAGCAGATTGCTATGGGCTACCATCTCGGCAAACGAAATTGGAAACAAATGATATTCGAATTTTCTTCCTGTTAACGGTTCGTTTAAAGTGTTGCGTAACTCAAATGCACTCGAACCACCTGCAATTACCTGAATTTCCTTGTGATAATCTAAAAATTGCTTTAAAATGGAACCAATGTTATCAATTTTTTGAGCCTCATCAATCACTACCACTTGATGCTTGGCTGTGATTTGTTTTAGCCTCTCACTATTGGCATTTTTTTAAAGCTGACCAACATCTGCATTTTCACCATCTAGCCACAAAGTGTTTAATTTTTTACATGATGGGGGCATTTTAATAAGCGTACTTTTCCCTACCTGTTGTGCACCAAGAAGTATGATTATTTTTCCTCTAAAAAGATCTTTTTCTATTTTTGATTCAATTTATCTTTGAATACTCATTTAGCTATAATTTTAGATTACAATCGCAAAAACAGTACTTATTTTGGGAATTGATTCCAAAATAATGGAGTTTTTAAACCAAGATTCGAACAATAATTAGCTAATTTTCATTGATCCCGAATTAATCAATAGAAGTTACAAATGTAACGCACTAGTGATTTTATGAGGGTAATCCCGCTTAGCAGGTGTTTTCAATCCATTGATTCAATGGATTGAATTACAGCTGTTTCAGCGATTCCGCATTTTCTCATGCGGAATTTGGGTTAATTATACTGCACCAACACAAGCAGCCTAGTAATATGGGTCTTATTTCTTTTACATGGTTTTTGGGTAAAAACAAAGGCTTGGCGATAAATCACTATTGATTGCCGGCACCATTCATCTGAGGAACTTTAACTTTATCTTTTTTACTAAGCCCCTCAAGCACCTCAATATTTACCCCGTCTGACAAACCAGTTTTTAAAAATCTTTTCTCAAATTTATTTTTAGCCGTTTCAATTTCTACAAATGTTTTGTTGTTTTCAAACTGCAACACCATCTCGGGAATTGCCATTACATTTGATTTGGTATCGAGTATAATATCTGCATTAGCACTATAGCCGGCACGTAAAAAAGAACCACCATTATTCTTTCCTATTGCAGCTCTGATCATAAACTGAATAGCCCCATTCTCAGTAATTCCTTTTGGAGAAATGTACTCGAGCTGAGCCGAAAACCTCTCTGAATCAATTGCTCCAATTGTGAGTACAAGCGGCATGCCGGTTTTTATTTTTCCTACCTCACTTTCATCTACCTTACCTTCAAATATCATTTCACCCATATTGGCCACCGATGCAATAGTGGTTCCCTCATTAAAGGTATTACTCTCAATTACATTGCTTCCCTCCTTCACAGGCACATCGAGCACCATCCCCGAAATGGTACTTTTAATAAGTGTATTGGTGGCATTGCCGGCACTCTTGGTAACGCCTTCTCTAATGAGCTGTAAATTATTTTCTGCAGCCGACAATTCTTCTTTAGCCGATTTCAATTTAAGTTCAACAGGCAGTATGTCTGCTTTCGCAATCACCTCTTGCTTCAGTAAGAGCGCATTCCTGTCATAATCCAATTTGGCATTTTCAAAGCTAATTTGAGCTTGATTGAGTCTATTTTCGGCATTGGCCAAATTTACCATGTTAGGAATAATTTTCACTCTCGCAATGATGTCGCCCTGCTTAATTTCTTGTCCGGCTACTACATACATTTTTTCAATAATACCCGAAACCTGCGATTTCATATTAACTTCCTTCCGAGGGATAACACTTCCGGTGGCCACCGTTTTTTTCACAATGCTTGTATCAAATACACTAATTGTTTGAAAGGTTACGGGCACCTCTTCTGATTTTTTAAAAAGATAATAAAATGTCCAAATAAATACTCCTGCAAAAGCAATTCCGATGGTTATTTTTAATACTCGTTTGATCATGTTCTTGGCTATATTTTTTTGTGAATTAGATTAATTATTTAGGTTGCTCTTAGCGCCTCTACAGGCAATATAGCAACTGCCTTTCGCGCGGGAATTAAACCGGCAAGTGCTCCACTGATCACCAACACGGTTAAGGCGGTGAGTGCTACCTGTAAATCAACAGTTGGGTTATTAAACATAGGCACCTCATTGCCAATGACTGAATTAACCAGTTCCAGCAACAAAATACCTGCAAGTAATCCGAAATAACCTGAGATAGCTGTAAGGCAAACCGACTCGGTAATAATTTGGGAAACTATGCTCAATGGCGTTGCACCAAGCGCTCTCTTCACCCCTATTTCTCTGGTTCTTTCCTTTACAACAATGAGCATAATATTGCTAATTCCAATCACTCCGGCAATCAATGTACCAATACCAACAAACCAAATCAATATATTAATTCCATCAAAAAGTCCGTTCATTTTACCATATTGCTCGCCCATATTCCAATGGCCAATGGCCAATTCATCATTAGGTGCAATTTTGTGTCGCTCTCGGAGCAACGCCAATACTTTTTTCTCGGCCATAGCGGCAGGAACCTCAGGGACCGCCACAATAGCATACCATCCAACCAAATCACCAAAGTTGAATGCTTGTTGAAAGGTACTGAAAGGCACTATAATTTTCTTCGCTTGGCTGTTTCCGTTTTGCCCTCTTGATTCAGCCTTTGTAATTCCTATCACATTGAAATAAACACCGTTTATTCTAACGTAGGCACCAATTACCTGCTCTCCGGTTTTAAACAACTCTTCACGCACTCTATCTCCAATCACACAAACCTTTCTTTTTTCATTCATATCATTCTCGTTAATGAACCTTCCGCTATCGATTTTTATTTGTTCTATCTGCGTCATGTTGGGGTTGGCACCGTTTACCTCAAAGTTACCGGTTTTAAGTCCGCGCACTACATTGTTACCGCCTCGCCAACCGCCCAATTGATTTTGAGGAGAAACCACTTTTAATTCCTTTAGAGCAGACAGTGCCTTGGTATCTGCATTGTTAAAATTAAAGTATCGCCCCGGCTTCATGCCTTTGTAGGGCTTTGTGGTTTTTTGTGTCCATAAAAAAAAGCTGTTTGTAGCCGTTCCTGCAAAATCACTCATGACACCATTTTTAAGTCCGTTACCAGCACCCAGCATAATCACCAACATAAATATACCCCAACCTACACCCAATGAGGTTAAAAAGGTGCGCAACTTATTTTTTTTTACAGTTGCATATATTTCTTGCCAATTATCTCTATCGAACATAAGCTTTCTTAATCTGCTCTTAGGGCTTCTACAGGCGGTACCTTAGCTGCTTTTAGTGCCGGAAAAAATCCTGCCAATGCACCTGCAACAATAATCATTAAGGTGGCCGATATGGCCAATGAAAAATCAATAGAGGGGTGCTTAAAAAAATCGCCCTCCAAATTACTGTTCATGATGTTGAGCACAACAATACCCAACAGCAGTCCTATATATCCCGAAATGCCTGTAATAAAAACCGCTTCTTGCACCACCAACATTACAACCGACATAGGTGTAGCTCCAAGTGCTTTTCTAATCCCAATTTCATTGGTACGTTCTTTTACAATAATCATCATAATATTACTTACACCAACAATACCCGCCAACAAAGTAAACAAACCAATGATCCAAATAAACAGCTTAATTCCATCAAGCATGTTCATGATTCTATCGTATTCCTCTCCCCAATTTTCGACACTTACAGCGCTCATATCGGCAGGATTAAAATGATGCCTTGCAGCTAGTATGTTTCTTATTTGAGTCACTGTTGCTTCGTTATTGTTGGTGTTTTCTGCAGATAAGTTTGACCATATGTCTTCAATTTTATTTCCCTGTCCGCAAGCTCTTTGAAAAGTGGTGAGCGGCACATATAATCGATTAACATCACCATTGCCCGGATCTGTAAACACGCCTATTACCTTGTAAGCAATGCCGTTGACACTCACAAATTTACCTATCGGGCTTTCTTCTTTAAACAATTCATCGCGAACCGGGTAACCAATAGCACATACTTTTCTGTATTCTTTGATATCGTTTTCGTTGATAAATCTGCCTGCCATCATGCGGGCATTTTCTAAATAGTCGTGGTCGGGCATGCAGGACCGCACGGTAAACGTGCCATGTCTTTTTTTATAAGTAACCTCAACCGATTCTGAACCTGATATAGCACTTATCTTATCGAGCGCTGGAACATTCTTTTTCAGATACTCATAGTCGTCTGTTTTAAGGACAATTTTTCTTCCGGGTTTGATACCCTGATAAGGAAGTGTTGTGGTGCCCCCGCCAATAAAAACACTATTAACGGCATCCATTAGAAATTGTGATTCAGCGCCATTTCTCAGTCCTTGACCCGCACCAAGCAAAACAATGAGTATAAAAATACCCCAAGCTACACTAAAACCTGTAAGAAAGGTGCGCAGTTTGTTTTTACTGATTGTCCCAAAAATTTCTTGCCATTTATCTGCATCAAACATGGTGGATTTTTTTTAAGCGCCTATCAGCATTATTGACTTACAATTAAACCATCTTTGAGTCTAATGATGCGGTCGGTCATTTTACTGATGTCATCCTCATGGGTAACGATGACAATGGTGATACCTTGCTTGTTCACCTCCTTAAAAAGTTGCATTACCTCTAATGAAGTTTGGCTATCGAGTGCACCTGTTGGCTCATCTGCAAATATAACTTTGGGCCCCGAAATCAATGCCCTTGCAATGGCCACACGTTGTTTTTGTCCGCCACTGAGCTCGCTTGGCAGGTGGTTGGCCCATTCTTTGAGCCCAACTTTATCCAAATATTCGAGTGCTATTTTGTTGCGCGTTTTTCTGCTTACCTTTTGATAATATAGCGGCAATGCTACATTCTCCATCGCATTTTTAAACGACAGCAGGTTGAATGACTGAAACACAAACCCAATAAATTTATTTCTTAGCTGAGCTGCCTTTGTTTGAGAAAGGTTCTGCATTATAATATTGTTGAGCAGGTAGGTACCTTCATCATAATTATCGAGCAAACCAAGAATATTGAGCAAGGTAGATTTACCCGAACCGGAAGAACCCATAATTGAAACAAGCTCTCCCTCCTTTATGAGCAAATCAATCCCTTTGAGCACCGGCATGCTGCTGCTACCAATACGGTATGATTTATGAATATTGTTGAGCTGAATCACAAAATAATTTTAGGCTAAATTAAATCAAATCCTTCATTGCCTACTAAGCGCTTAGTTAATACGTGTTAATAGCGATGATTGGCATAGAAAGAATTTTCAAACTTGATAAACACAAACAAATCGATAAAAAGCGCTTAGGCTTTTTCTCTTGACTTTTTTGAGCTGAATAAAT
>JALRAS010000074.1 GCA_023262495.1 Bacteroidia bacterium
CCATACGGAATTAAACCAATAGGTTTAGGTGCTCGTGATACCCTACGTTTGGAAATGGGATTCTGTTTATACGGAAATGATATCAATGATGAAACTTCTCCTATTGAAGCAGGACTCGGATGGATTACAAAGTTTACCAAACCTTTCACCAATAGCGCCAATTTACTCTCTCAAAAAGAAAATGGCGTTACAAAAAAATTAGTTGGTTTCGAAATGATTGATCGCGGAATTCCACGCCACGACTACGAAATATGCGACTCATCGGGTGCAGTTATTGGTAAAGTAACATCAGGTACGCAATCTCCAACACTTCAAAAAGGTATAGGAATGGGATATGTGCAAACCGCTCACAGCAAGGCTGGTAGCGAAATATTTATCAAGGTTCGCGACCGACAATTGAAAGCGCTCGTTGTAAAAATTCCTTTTTTGAAGAAATAAGTGTTATCGTCCTCATGGAAAAAACACCCTTGATTGATGTTTGCTTCTCGCCATATTTATATCCAATTTATGAAAGAGAAGAACAAATTGTTGTTATCATAGATATTCTCAGAGCAACCTCTGCCATTTGTACGGCCTTTAGCAATGGAGTAGAGAAAATGATACCTGTGGCTACTATCGAGGAGGCCGCGGTATACAAACAACAAGGATTTTTAGTTGGGGCCGAACGCAATGCAATGGCCATAGAAGGGTTTGACTTTGGTAATTCTCCATACAGTTATATGACCGATAAAATAAAAGGTCAAACCGTTGTGATTACCACTACAAATGGCACCCAAGCCATTGAAGCAGCAAAAAATGCCTACGCTGTGGCCATTGGATCTTTCCTCAATATTACCGCGCTATGCAATTGGTTGGGTCAACAAGATAAATCAATTCTGCTGCTCTGTAGTGGTTGGAAAAATAGATTCAATTTAGAGGACACCTTATTCGCGGGAGCTGTGGCAGAAAAGTTGGCGCTTAACAACTCTTTCAAAATGCTTGATGGTGCGCTGGCAAGTAAGTATTTGTATCAGCAGGCACATGAAAACCCTTATAAGTTTTTAAATTACTCCTCACACAAAGAACGACTCGCTGCCATGGGGTTGAAAGAAGATATTAAATATTGCCTCACACCTGATCAAACAGATGTAATTCCCATGCTTCAAGATAAATATTTAGTGTTGAAATAAGCAACATTTTGCTATTATTTTGGAACTTGTAATTAAATTTATAGATTCGTGCATCTATTTAATACCTCACAAATCTATTCAATGAAATTTTTTACACATTTTAAGACAGCCCTCACAGCAGCGGCTCTGCTTTTCCTACACCAACAAACGAAAGCTCAAATTGCCTTTACCAATGCCAACGCTCAAATGTCGGGTGTTTATCACAGCGGCAACTGTGTTTCGGTGGTTGATATGAACAGTGATGGTTTGGATGACTTGGTTCTACTCGATCAATCGAGCGATGCTATTGTTGAGATTCAAAATCGAGATGGTTCATTTACAAGTCACTTTTTAGCCACACCAAATGGCACTACCAATGCTTGGGGCATGTGCGTAGGCGATTTTGATCATAATGGTTGGAAAGATATCGTATATGGCCCATCGGGGCAGGGAAGAGTAATTTATGTATTCGAAAATAATGGGGTTTTAACTGCTAATGTGGTAACACTTCCATTGAGTTTTTTGTGGCAAAATATCACGCTTACCGATGTGAATAATGATGGCTGGCTCGATTTATTTGCCTGTGATGACAATGCACCATCTCATTTATACCTGAATGATGGAACTGGGAATCTAATCCTACTTGGTAAGTCCACAAACTCCCTGACTATTGGTGTTGGAAGCAAATCTTTAACCATTCAGGCAGGTTTAAATTACACTGTAGGTCAACACATGTATATTGGTTTCTCGGGAGAACAATACATGGAAGGAACTGTAACGAGCTATAACAACACCTCCGGGGCTTTGGTTGTGGAGGTCACAAATACCGTTGGTTCGGGCACCTACACAGCTTGGTGCGTAAATCCAAGTGTGATCTTAAATTTTGCTATCAATCCAACAATCACCTATGGTGGCGATCCCGCTGACTCTGGCAACTATGGTAGTGTTTGGTCTGATTTTGACAACGATAAAGATTTAGATTTGTACGTGCCTCACTGCCGTCAAAGCACTTCCGATCCAAACGATCTCCGAAGATGGAACCGACTATTTGTGAATGATGGTACAGGCAAATTTACCGAGAAGGGAGCCGATTTTGGTCTACAAGTAAAATGGCAGTCATGGACGGGAAGTTTTGGAGACATGGACAATGACGGAGATTTTGATTTAATGTTGGCCAATCATGATTATGTAAGCCAAATTTTAGAACATACTGCAGGTGCTAATTACGTTGATATTACCTCAACTACCGGATTTACAACCACAGGTGCAGGAAGCATGCCCATGGAGTCGATATTTGAAGATTTCGATAATGATGGCTTTGTGGATATTTTAGTAACAGGATCAAATGCGGTTATTTATCGTAACAATGGAAATAAAACATTTACCAATACCCCAATCGGTGGTAATTTTGTTGCTTCTGGAATGCTCTCTTTCGCTACTGGCGATGTCAATCACGATGGAAAAATTGACTTATATACCAGTTATGGAAATATCTATAACACACCAACCGCTGATGACGATATTCTTTATCTTAACACAACAGACAACGGCAATCACTTCATCAACTTTCAGTTGCAAGGTACTGTGAGCAATCAAGGTGCCATAGGAGCAAGGGTTTCTATTTACGGACCTTGGGGTGTTCAAATGCGTGAGGTAAGAGGTGGCGAAAGTTATGGACCGGTTAACTCTACCTTATGTCATTTTGGTACCGGATTCAATACCATTGTGGACTCTGCAGTGGTTTGGTTTCCAAGTGGTATCACCACAACATTAACCAATTTAGCTGTTGATCAGTTTGTAACTGTCATTGAAAATATTTGCACCATTACAGGCAACATTGTAGGTGGAACAACCGTTCTTTGCCCCGGGTCGCCCAGCACAACGCTTACAGCAGCAAATGGTTTTGCAAGTTATGCATGGAACGAAGGTACATTAACACAAAATTTAATAGTTGATTCAATTGGTAATTTCAGTGTTGAAGTTACTGACGGAAATGGCTGCTCAAATATATCACCTTATGTAGCTGTAGCAATTAGTCCTGATGAAACTCCCTCTGTGCTTACTGTTGGTGAAACCACTTTTTGTGCCGGTGGTTCAGTAACACTTACTTCAAGCACGGCAAGTGGCTATTTATGGAGTACGGGCGAAACCACCCAAACAATCAATGTGACTCAAAGCGGAATCTATCATGTTGAGGTACCCGGAGCTTGTCAAAACTGGACATCAGCCGATATTGTGGTGAGCGCAATAAGTCCTGCCGATGCAGTTGCTCAAAACACTGCAGTAGCTCCAGGTAACCAAGCAGTATTAAATGCCACAGGCGACAATCTTCAATGGTTTGATGCTGCCAACGGAGGTGCCTTGTTGGGCGCAGGAAATACCTATATAACACCTGCCTTGTTTGCACCAACAACCTTTTATGTTCAAAGTCGTACCATCTTTGGCGCAGATAGTGCTAATGTTGGTAAGAATAACCAAACCAATACAGGTTCTTCTTTTAGTGGCAATCAAGCACTGAATTATGCACTTAGGTTTGATGTATTGCAGGCATGTACCATCAATGAGTTTACTGTTTATACCGATACTGTATTTGGCATTCGAAAAGTGCTAGTGAAAGATCAAGCTACAAATTTAACAGTAGACTCGGCCTATATTGATGTTCAAAATGATACTGCAACAGTTACTGTTGATTTAAATCTTCAGCCGGGAAGTTATTATATCACTACTGATTCTTTACAAAATACATTGTTATGGGGCAATGGCGGTCCTCGCCTAAGAAGAAGTAACTCTCAAGTGGCTTATCCTTATACTTTCCCCAATGTGCTTACCATTACTTCTTCTGATCAAGGAACACAATTTTATTATTACTTCTACAAATGGAAAGTAAGCACAGAGCCAACAATTTGTAACGGGAATATGATACCTGTCTTGGTAGATATTCTTACCGCAGCCAATGAATCATTGAATGAGGAAGGTATTGCTATCTTCCCTAATCCTACCTCCGAGCAATTGTATATTACAGCAAATAGCGCTGTTGAAGGTGTTACCTTGGTTAGTTTTACCGACTTGGCAGGTCGTTTGGTGCAGCAAAACAGTTATCAAAGTTTGGGTGCAGGAAGCCGTCAACAAATTAATATTTCTCAATTATCGAAAGGGGTTTATTTTGTGAAAGTGAAGTCGGCCAAGAGCGAACACATGCAACGCCTTGTTATAGAGTAATCATATTCATTTACATCATTTCAAAAGAGAGCGCCCCGTAAGCGCTCTCTTTTTATTTACAGGAATTGCAGTGATGCTCATTGTTTGTTAACTTTGCAACAAAAATTACAATGATAATGACCGATCAGGTATCAGCAGTGAAAAAATTTCAAGAGGCAGTTTTAGCAGGTATTCCCGATGAACTACCAAATTTAAAACCGTACGACATAAGCATCAATCATGCACCGGCAAGAAAGGCCATTTTGAATGTTGCCGAAAAAAAATTGGCCATAAAAAATGCGCTACGCTACTTTGACCCAAAGCATCATGCTGTGCTCTCGACAGAATTTGCTGAGGAGTTAAAATTATATGGAAGAATATACATGTATCGATTTCGCCCTGATTATAAAATTCATGCGCGTCCGATTGATCACTACCCGGCAAAATCAAAACAAGCTGCCGCCATTATGCTTATGTTGCAAAATAATTTAGATGATGCCGTGGCTCAGCATCCACATGAGTTGATTACCTACGGTGGCAATGGTTCGGTTTTTCAAAATTGGGCGCAGTACTTACTCACCATGCAATACCTTGCCAACATGACCGATGAGCAAACACTGGTGATGTATTCTGGGCACCCTATGGGATTGTTTCCCTCTCATAAAAATGCCCCACGTGTAATTGTTACCAATGGTATGATGATTCCAAACTATAGTAAGCCTGATGATTGGGAGAAATTCAATGCGCTAGGTGTAACCCAATACGGACAAATGACAGCGGGGTCGTATATGTATATTGGTCCTCAGGGAATCGTACATGGTACCACGATTACTGTGTTAAACGCTGCGCGCATGTATTTAAAAAATAATGCTTCGGTAAATCAAAACGAAATGATGTTGTTTGTAACTGCCGGCCTAGGCGGTATGAGCGGTGCACAGCCCAAAGCAGCCAAAATTGCCGGTGTGATTAGCATAACAGCAGAAATTAATCCTAAAGCGGCATATAAAAGACTCGATCAAGGTTGGGTGGATATTGTTTGTGATAATTTGCAAGATGTGATGCATACGGTTTCAAATGCACGTAACAAAAAAGAAGCTGTATCGGTCGCTTACATTGGCAATATTGTTGATTTGTGGGAATTTATCGATCATAATAATATCATGGTGCAGTTAGGCAGCGATCAATCTTCCTTACACAATCCATGGGCAGGCGGATACTACCCTGCCGGTTTTAGCTATGAAGAGAGTAATCGAATGATGGCTGAAGATCCTGCAAAATTTAAGCAAGAGGTTCAAAGCACGCTCAGACGACATGCCACAGCCATCAACAATATGCATAAAAAGGGGATGTACTTTTTTGACTATGGCAATGCCTTTTTATTGGAAGCAAGTCGCGCTGGGGCAGATATCTTGAAGGCAGATGGAACTTTTATTTACCCCAGTTACATTCAAGACATCTTAGGACCTATGTGTTTCGATTACGGTTTTGGTCCTTTTCGTTGGGTATGCTCCTCAGGCAGCGCAGAAGATTTGGCTATTACCGATCAAATAGCAGCTGAGGTACTGGAAGATATTTACACAACCGCACCAGATGAAATAAAGCAGCAACTGCAAGATAATATCACTTGGATCAAAGCTGCTGGAGATAATAAAATGGTTGTTGGCTCACAGGCCCGAATTTTATATGCTGATGCTGAAGGCAGAGTGAAAATTGCCGAAGCATTCAACAAAGCCATTGCATTGGGTAAGATAGCTGCACCTGTTATTTTGGGTCGAGATCATCATGATGTATCGGGTACCGACTCTCCATATCGAGAAACCTCAAATATTTACGATGGTTCAAGTTTTACGGCCGATATGGCTGTACATAACTTTGTTGGTGATGCCTTCCGCGGAGCAACATGGGTTTCGTTGCACAATGGTGGCGGTGTTGGTTGGGGCGAAGTAATTAATGGTGGTTTTGGACTAGTAATAGATGGGAGCGAGGCTGCTAATGAAAAACTAAAATCAATGCTTTTTTGGGATGTCAATAATGGTATTGCTCGCAGAAGTTGGGCGCGCAACAAGGAGGCTATTTTTGCAATTAAAAGAGAAATGCAGAGAAACGCTATGCTCCGTGTTACGCTGCCTAATTTGGTTGATGATCAATTACTTAATCATATACAATAACGTAATTTACAAGTGCCTGAATTTTTTGTATGCAGTTTGTGAAACAATTTTTTTATACTCGGGTTTAATGGACAAATGATCATGCACGTTAACAAATAAAAATTCATTACTATTTATTTTTTTTTATTTTCGCGCGAAAATTGACATAGTAAAAGAAACAACTTAAACTTAAATAATATGTATTGGACACTTGAACTGGCATCTAATCTCGAGGATGCGCCTTGGCCGGCAACAAAAGATGAACTGATTGATTTTGCAATTCGCTCCGGTGCGCCAATGGAGGTGATAGAAAATTTACAAGAAATTGAAGACGAAGGAGAAGTTTATGAATCCATCGAAGACATCTGGCCTGATTATCCTTCAAAAGAAGACTTCTTCTTCAATGAGGATGAGTATTAAAATGTAAAACTTATTCGTGAAGCCGCAGGAAACTGCGGCTTTTTTTATTTCGCTTCTCAAATATTCAATTGTCTCAAATTCCGAATCAAAAAATACAAAATCGCCACAACAGCTGCACCTCCATCCATTCAACCTATAAGTTGCCATAAAATCACTAGTTTGTAATATTCCTAACTGCTAATCATCTAGTAGGAAATTGAATCATATGAATTGAAAAGAATGAATGTCGTGCACAAATTTCCATATCTGTTAACCTTTTTAAACAAATTGCCCATCATTTTTAAGTAACTTTGAACGCTCTAATCGATTCGCCACGTTGAAAAAAATCATCGACAGCATAAAACAACCTATAGCAACCGAAATGGAATTGTTTGAAGATAAGTTCAAGCAATCAATGAAAAGTTCTGTACCGCTACTCGACAAAATCACCCACTATATTGTGAAGCGAAAGGGAAAGCAATTGCGTCCTATGTTTGTTTTTCTTAGTGCAAAATTATGTGGAGATATTACCGAGTCTTCTTATCGTGCCGCTTCCTTAATTGAGTTGCTGCACACCGCCACTTTGGTGCATGATGATGTGGTTGACGATAGTAACATGCGAAGAGGTTTTTTTTCTGTGAATGCCCTGTGGAAAAATAAAATTGCTGTGCTTGTTGGCGATTATTTGCTATCGAGGGGTTTGCTACTCTCTGTTCAAAATGATGAGTTTCAGCTATTAAAAATTGTGTCAGATGCTGTTCGTGAGATGAGTGAGGGCGAGTTGTTGCAAATTGAAAAAGCACGCAGACTTGATATTAGTGAAGAAATTTATTTTAATATCATTCGTCAAAAAACGGCCTCTCTTATCGCTTCATGCTGTGCCGCAGGAGCGCAAAGTGTGAAGGCTGATAGTGTCACCATAGAAAAAATGAGAATGTTTGGTGAATTAACGGGTATTGCCTTTCAGTTAAAAGATGATTTGTTTGATTATGGATCAGGCGATATTGGTAAACCAACAGGTATCGATATCAAAGAACAAAAAATGACTTTGCCGCTCATTTACGCACTCAGTAAGGCAAGTTTCATGGTTAAAAGAAAATTAATTAATATAGTAAAGAATAATAATAATGATCCTGATAAAGTGAAGTACGTGATTGATTATGTGCTCACAAGCGGAGGAATTGAGTATACTCATCAAATAATGCTCGACTACAGGCAACGTGCATTAGATATCTTGCATCAGTTTGATGATAGTGAGGCAAAAAAATCATTACAACAATTGGTGATGTACACAACAGATAGAACAAAGTAACAAATAATGAAACATTTTCTTTATTCATACAATCGCTGCTTTGCAGTTTTGGCGATATCATGTTTAGCGTTCGCATGTCAACCAAATAATAGTGAAAAGCAAACAGCATCAGCAACAAAAGCATCTCCTGAAAATTATAAACCCCAAGTGCTGAAAGATACTATTGGCGGTATCTATCATGAATACTATCAGAACGGCAATATCAAACTAAGGGGCTCCTACAAAAATGGCAAGCGTGATGGTGATTGGAGTTACTTTTATGAAAATGGCAAGCTATGGAGTATGGGCGAATATACTGAAGGTATTAGAAACGGTTTGAGCAATGTATACTACGAAACAGGTGTGCTCAGAATGGAAGGTAATTATCGCAACAACAAAAGATCAGGCCCTTGGAAGTTTTACAACGAAAGCGGTAAACTAGTTAAGGAAGTTGATTTTAAATAGTGCTCATCTATTGCATTGTTAATTAAACGCGGCTGCTTGGATATTTCATTGATAAATCAAATTTGAAACAGCTCATTAATCTACCCAATCAGCAATAAATAAGTTTGTGTCTCTTGTTCCGTGATTATTTCTATTGGAAGAAAATACCAACTTTTTTCCATCATAGCTAAACATTGGAAATGCATTGAAAATACTTTTTCCGGTAACTGCTTCTAGTCCTGTACCATCTGTATTTATTAAGTACAGTTGAAAATCATATCCTCTTTGAGAGTGATGATTGGAGGAAAAAATAATTTTCTTGCCCGAGGGATGATAAAATGGTGCCCAGTTAGCTTTGCCAAGTCTGGTTACTTGCGTAAGTTCAGAACCATCAATGTTGCAGGTGTAAATTTCCATATTGGTTGGTGCTACCAAACCTTGTGCAAGTAAATCTTTGTATTCACTAATTTCCTGCTCTGTTTGCGGACGCGATGCTCTAAATACAAGTTTTTTACCATCAGGAGAGAAAAAAGCACCGCCATCATATCCTAGTCCGTTTGTAATTTGTTTTGCATTTTTACCGTCAATATCCATGATCCATAATTCAAGATCACCCGAACGTGTGGAGGTAAAAACAATTTTATCGCCTTGGGGAGAAACTGTTGCTTCTGCATCATAGCCTGGTACATTGGTAAGCTGCTGAACAACCTTTCCGCTGAGGTCGGCCACATAAATATCAAAACTTTCGTATATGGCCCACAAATACTTATTGTCTTTTCTTGGTGCAGGGGCAGGAGGGCAATCTTTACCCGCAGCATGGGTACTTGCATACAAAATATGCTTGCCATCTTTTAAAAAATAAGAGCAAGTTGTTCTACCATCTCCTGTGCTGATGAGCGTTGGTTTATAGGTGCTATCTGCTTGTGCTTTAAGAATATCCAAATTGAAAATTTGATCACAATTTAATCCCCAATTTTTGTTGTTAGATTGAAAACTTAAATATTGGTTGTTGTAGCTGAAATAGGCCTCTGCATTATCACCGCCATAGGTTAGTTGACGGATGTTTTTTAAATGTTTTTCATCATTTTGCTGCGCACATACCACACTGCACAGCGTTAAAAATACAATAGTTAATTTGTACATATTATTACAATTGGGCTGCGAAATTCTAAAAAAATATTCAGTTATGCATAATTTTTTAACTTTGCTTGCAAAATATATTATAATGAGAGGCATTCTTGCTACTGTGATTCTATTCTTTTGTGTGCTGCCTGTTAAGTCTCAAACCTTCGATTTTTTGGACTTACCTGTAGTGAACGAATTATGGATAGAGTTTAAAGATACGGTTGGATCGAATGTTAACATAAGCTCGCCCGGTAGTGGACAAACATGGAATTACGGTAATGTTTTTACGGTGCACGATACCATTCAGTATTTACAACAGCCGCTGGTAACTGCTCCTCCCTCTCTTTCCTCACAATTTCCTCAAGCAAGCTCTGTAACTTCTGGGGTAAATGCCGGTGATTTTATTTTTTATAGGGCAGATATTGCAGGTATGTTTATTGAAGGAAGCTACCTGAATACAGGCTTTGATGTGTTTGGCAATACCTACAATCTGATTAAATACAGCAGCGATTTACTTTTTTTACCTACTCCTTTCGATACCGGTTATGTGGTACAAAACACAGCTTCCTATAATTACATTTTTCCCGACTCATCAATGCTACCAAATGCTCAGGTTCGCATTACTTATAATATTTTTCAGGATTTTGAGGCCGATGCACAGGGTTCATTAACAACACCGTTGGGCACTTATAATTCGGTGATAAGGATAAAGGAGATGATGACAAAGACAACTCTCATTGAGCTTGATAGTTTTTCTACAGGTAATTTTACCTATCTTACAGATATTCCCGAACCAACTGTTTACTCCTATAAATGGATTAAAAACGGGCCTAATTGTTTGGTTATGACAGCAAGCTTAAATAGTGCTCAACAGGTAACAGAAGCCAGCTATTTTACTTCGTCAGGATTGGTATCTGATCAAAGTGCACTGCATTCAGCTGCTCATATAAGTTTGTATCCCAATCCTGTAGCAAGCGGAGGTCAAATTTTTATTAAAAAACCTATCGAACAAGCTTGTAGTATTTTGGTAAGTGATTTGAGCGGAAGATTGATATATACAAGCTTTATCAATAAAGGTCAATCCGTTACAGAGTCATTCAACTTAAATCCAGGGATATATCTTTGTAAAATAATCAGCGAAAATCACAGCATGCACACAGTGAAATTATCGGTGACTGATTAGCGATGATCCAAAGCAAAAAAAACTCGATTTTGAGGCGCTTACCCTGAGGGGGGATTCTCTTAAAGCGTATGATTAAGTAGCTTGCCTGAGTCAACTAACTTGTGCATATGCGGCTGACACAGGGCATCTTCCAAAAAACTCAAATGATTGGCATTATGACAGTCGGTTCCAACAAACTCAACCATTTCAAGATCGATTAGTTTTTCAGCAATCTTTTTAGCTCCTGGTGAATAATAGCCCGAAAGCGAATTGATATTCACCTGAAAGAAAACCTCTTTATTTTTGAATGTTTCGAAACGATTGAAATTATGCGCCCAAAAAGGATAGCGCTCGGGATGCGCCAATATAACCTTATATCCTGAGGTTTGTAGCTCAAATATAATAGCATCAATGTTATCGGGCTCATTGAGGTAACTCACTTCTATCAACAAATAATTTTTACCAAAAGTGAGAAAGCGCTCGCTGTGAATTTTATCCGAAAAGTCAAAATCAAGATAATACTCTGCAGCTGCTTCAATCTCAATGTCAATTTTTTGTTTGATGATTTCTTCTCTCAGCTTATCTAAACCTTCCAAAATATTTGTCGGATTGTTTTTATAATAATCACTCATCACATGAGGTGTGGTGATTATTTTTTTGTATCCGTATTCCTTGAATTTCCTTACTAGCGTGATGCTTTCCTCCAATGAGGCCGAACCGTCATCTATTCCGGGAATCAAGTGTGAATGCATATCTGTTTTAACCAACCCTGCAATATCAACAGGAGCCAGTTTAACTTTTTTACCGAATATTCTGTTGAGAAACCCCATGTGTTTAATGAGAATGAAAAGCGTGCTTAAACCATTCTAATGTAATTTTTAAACCTTCAATCATTTTTACTTGTGGATTGTATCCTAAATATTTTTTAGCACTTGAAATATCTGCCAAAGAATCTCTGATGTCGCCCGCACGTTCTTCACGATGTATGGCATCTACATTTGAACCTGAAACTTGTTTAAGAATTTCATACAACTCTTTGATGGAAATTCTATCAGATACAGCCACATTAAAAACCATTGGATCGTCCTTGTGCTTTGGTGCAAAAAGCGATTTGATGTTGGCTTCCACCGCATTAGCTACAAATGTGAAATCTCTTGTTTGTAAGCCATCGCCATTGATGTAGGCAGGTTTCCCCATTAATACTGCATCCATAAACAAAGGAATGGCAGCCGCATAAGGGCCTGAAGGATTTTGACGAGGGCCAAAAATATTAAAATACCTAAGACCTGTTATTTCCATTTTGTATGTCTTGGCAAATACATCTGCATACAACTCATTGAGTAATTTTGTAACTGCGTATGGAGAAAGTGGATTGCCAATCTGATTTTCAACCTTGGGTAATGTCTTGCTATCGCCATACACAGATGAAGAGCTTGCGTATACAAAACGTTTCACCTTGGCATCGCGGGCAGCAACAAGCATATTCAAAAAACCGTCAACATTAACCTTATTGGTGGCTATCGGATTTTCAACACTTCTAGGTACCGAACCCAGCGCTGCCTGATGCAAAACAAAGTCAATACCTTGGCAGGCCTTAACACAATCTTCTAGTGAGCAGATGTCGCCTTCAATAATTTTAAAATTTGGATTTTGTTTAAATACTTCTAAATTTTCTCTGAAGCCAGTAGAGAAGTTATCAAGTACAATAACCTTACCTGCCTTGTGATGCAAGAGGTATTCTACAAGGTTTGATCCGATGAATCCTGCGCCACCGGTAACTAAAAAATTTAAATTGCTAATTGGTCCCGAATGAAAGGGTTGATTGTAAATCATGCTATCGCCTGCTATATTGTGCTGTGTAATATTCTTTGTATGCTCCGGAGGTTACATTGTTCAACCACTCCTCATTGCTGAGGTACCAGTCAACTGTTTTTTCAAGACCCTCCTCAAATTGCAAGCTTGGTTTCCAACCTAATTCTTTTTGCAACTTACTTGAGTCAATGGCATATCTCAAATCATGACCTGCACGGTCTTTTACAAACGTGATTAGACCTGCACTTGTGCCTTGAGTTCTATTGAGTTTGGTGTCCATTATTTTGCAAAGTAAATGAATTAAATCGATATTTTTCCATTCATTGTTGCCTCCAATGTTATATGTTTCTCCAATTTTGCCTTTGTGAAAAATTAAATCAATAGCAGCTGCGTGGTCCTCAACAAATAACCAGTCTCTTACATTTTCACCTTTGCCGTAAACAGGCACCGGTTTCATGTTTTTTATATTATTGATGGCCAATGGAATTAACTTTTCGGGAAAGTGAAATGAACCATAATTATTTGAACAATTGGATATTAAAGCCGGTAATTTGTAAGTGTCATAATAAGCCCTAACAAAATGATCGGAAGAGGCCTTGCTGGCCGAGTAGGGGCTATGAGGGTCGTAAGCAGTTTCTTCTGTAAACAATCCTTCTTCACCCAATGTGCCGTATACTTCATCTGTGGAAATATGATAGAATTTCTTTCCTTTAGTTTCCCCATCAATATGGGCGTTCCAAAATTTTTTGGCAGCGTTTAATAAGTTTACCGTGCCAATCACATTGGTCATTACAAATTCAAGCGGATTACTGATGCTTCTATCCACGTGTGATTCGGCAGCAAGATGAATTACTCCGTCAAATTGATATTTGTCGAATAGTTCGTTGATGAATGCAGCATCGGTAATATCCCCTTTTACAAAGGTGTAGTTGGGTGCATTTTCAATATCTCTCAGGTTGGCGAGATTTCCTGCATAGGTAAGTTTGTCAAGGTT
>JALRAS010000075.1 GCA_023262495.1 Bacteroidia bacterium
GGGAAAATGGTTCCTAAAAGCGTGGCAGTTGAGTATAAAATTCTTACCAAACCAAGCTCTTCGGGAGATAGCATGATGGGTTGCAAAATCAATACATTAATGAAACCAATAATAATTCCTGTGTAGGAAATAATTGTGTTTTGTATCCCCTGCTTTTGTATGATTCCCATTAATTTGCTTTAATGAATTGGGAGATTAGCTCTTGCTTTTCGTTGGGTACAATTAAATAGTCGATACAACTATCGTAGCTTTCCGTTAAGCTGTTAAACTTTACAAGTCCATCGGGATAGGCCTTGTAATAAGCATAGGATAGGCCCTTGAAAATTTCATCAATGTGTGCTTCTATTTTATGAGGGATAACCTCACAAAAGATAATGGGTCTGAATGATTTTAATACCCGCAAACCACCCATAAATACGAGATGTTCACTGGCTTCCGTATCAATTTTAATCAAATCAATTTTATTGATATGTTTTCTGGCCACATAGCTGTCGAGTGTCTCTGTTTGCACTTCAAACTGCTCCCCAAAGGCACTCGAATTGTTGTCGGCATTGATGGTACCGTCTCCATTTAAATGATCTTCAAGGGCTAAAAATTTTCTGCTCTTTACTGCATAAAATTGAGCCTTCCCATTCATATTGCTCAGCGCTGTACGTTCGGTGGTTAGGTGTTGAGCTTGATTGTTTTCTTTATTGATACACAAATATTTGTAAGCGGCAGGCATGGGTTCAAAGGCATAAATTTTTGCCCTTGGGTTCAGCTTAGATGCCAACATACTGTAATATCCTATATTGGAACCAATGTCAAAAATAACATCTGACCTTTTGGCAAGCTCCTTAAATATGCGTACAGTTTTATATTCAAAACCTTTTTCTCCTCCCCAAAATAACAACCTTGATAAATAGCTTGTTGGGTTACAGGTAATGTTTACGTACTTACTATCGCCAATGCCTACATTAAAACTTCCATGAACAGGAAATCTGTATTTAACCGGTATTAAACCTGCAAAAGGCTTCAGTATATTGCGCAGTATCTTGTTGGGCGTAGGGCGATAAATAAAAAGCATGCTCTTTTATTATTTCTGCAATATTCGGCATTTATAATCAATTACTCAACTTTATCAGCTAAAAGTGTTGAATAGTTTTATCTAATGTTTTGATGATATATTGAAGTTGTTTTTAATATTTGTACCATCGTAATGAAAAAAACAGCCTTATACTTCTGTCACATTCCTACTTCATTTACTAAAATTGATACTACAATTCTTAGCAAAGAGTTTCATGTTTTGGCGCATGAGTTTAGTATAGGTAGCGCAATTGGCATTCCTATCTTATGGTTCAAGCAAATTGTTTTTTTGATAAAAAATATCAAGCAATCCAGCTTAGTGTTTTGCATGTTTGCCGGTTATCACTCTATTCTGCCGGTCGTTTTTGCTCGTTTGTTTAATAAGCCATGCATCATTGTAGCAGGCGGAATTGATGCGGTTTCCTTCCCATCGGTTAATTATGGCAACTTCAACAAATTCTTCCTCGGTAAACTCACTGCTTATTCATTTAAATGGTGCTCGCACATTGCGCCTATTTCTGATTATTTGGTTGATAGTCCTTATGTTTATCAGCCCAATGATTATCCTCGTCAAGGGATTTTGTTTCATGTGAAAAACTTGAAGACGCCCTACACAGTTGTATATAATGGATTTGAAACCGAGCAGTGGCACGATACAAATATTACCCGTAGGCCAAATACATTTTTAAGTATTGCTTCAAACTTAGAGAGTGAAAGCAGAAGAATGATTAAAGGAATTGACATGGTGATTACAGCAGCAAAATTATTTCCAGCATATACCTTTACCGTGATTGGAAGCAAGGGAAATAATCTTCAAGTAGAAGTGCCTACTAATTTATCAATCATACCATTTATACCTCACGAGCAATTACGAGAAGTATATGCCCAACATGATTATTACTTGCAATTAAGCATGAGCGAAGGATTCGGAAATACATTGGCTGAGGCCATGCTATGTGGCTGCATTCCAATTGGTGCCAATGCAGGTGCAATTCCGTTCATCATCAATAAAAATGGATTTATTGTGCAACAAAAAGATAGCAATACCTTACAAGCGGTAATTAAATCTGCGGTTGCAAATACACAAAAAGAGGAGCTGCGAAAATCAGCCAGGCAGTTTATTCTCGATCATTTTAGTATCGAAAAAAGATCGGTAGAATTGTATAAAATTATTCATGCGCTTTTAAAAAAATGAAACTATTCAAATCTTTTAAGGTACCCGTAGAGCCATCTGTTGAACTTCGCTTTAACGAGGCGGTACTGAGTCTTCATCAAAAATTAAAGGTGTTAGATGTTGAGCAACTTAACGTGTCGGCATATTCAAAAAAGTATTTTAAAGATTACCAAAGAAAGTTACAATACAGTCTCGAGGCTTGCGCCTTTATTTTAATGCATGCCCTTGCTGATGCTAAAAAGCAACTCAGTGAAATTACTATTGTTGATTATGGTGCAGGTACAGGAGTGTTGGCCATGCTGGCCAAAGAGGTTGGTTTTGGTCGTGTTGTTTACAACGATATTTATGATGTTTCTTGCCGCGATGCTTCACTTATTGCTCATGCAGCAGCAGCTAAAGCAGATGACTATATTTGCGGGGATGTATCATCCTTGTGTACTTATTTCAAGCATGGGAATTTTACTTGTGACACCATTGTATCACGAAATGTAATTGAGCATATTTATGACCTAGAGGCACATTTTAAGGAATTGTCTGCCATCCCTTCTGATAAATTAAATTTGTTTTTTGCCACAACTGCCAATATCAATAATCCACTTACAGTGTGGTATACCCAGCGTATTCAACGTATGCTTGAATATAAAGGAATGGCCAATAAGTGGGGTAAGGAGCGCGATACAACAAAGCCCTTTTTAATCAGCAGGCAAGAAATTATTTTAGATGTTATGCCAAGTATAGAGCAAGCAGCATTGCATCAAATAGCGAAAGCTACAAGAGGGCTCATGAAATCCGAAATTGAGGAAGCGGTATTGTTTTACATGAAGCACAAACAAGTAAATGTGAAACCCGCCTCGGGTTGCAATACTTGTGATCCTTTCACAGGAAATTGGGCCGAGCACTTGATTCCTATTCAAACATATGAGCGGATGTTTATACACAATGGTTTCTCATTTTCTGTGGTAAGCGGATTCTACAATACCAACTATGCAAAAAAATGGCTCAATCTTTTTACCCCTTTGGTGAATATGATGATAAAAATTTTAGGCCACAAAGGTACCTATCTATCGCCTTTTATTGGATTGAAAGGCGTTGCTAAAAAAGGTTGAAGCTAGGATAATATTAGCTCCGACATGATCCTACTCAAATTCTTTCTGCTGTATTTTTGATGCAAATTGTTCGAAAGCTTTAAAGATTTATTTGCTGAATAATACCGGAATAGTTGGCCTAGATAATCGCTGAGTTGATTAACCTCTACTTTTTCAAAAGTATTTCCTGCTTGGCACTCGTTGATGATTGCTGCTGCATTACCATGCTTTGGGCCAATACATACAATAGGATTTTTTGAGGCCAGGTATTCAAATAATTTACCGGTTAAAATCCCCTCGTTGTTTTCAACATCCGGAATCAAAAGTAAATTGATATCGCTCTGCATGAGAATTTCCACAGATTGTTGATGAGACACATGTTGGGTAAATGAGCAATGATCAGGAATCATAGCGGTAATGTACTTTATCACTTCTTGGGCAACACTGCCCGTAAAGCGAATCGTCACTTTAAAGTCGCTGAAATTTTCTATAGCAATTTTAAAAGCACTCACAAATTCTTTCACAGGATAGTTGTCAGATAAAGTGCCATTGTAGGCAATGATTATTTCATTGAGATTGACCTTTTGTACAGTTGACGAAAAATCTTCTTCATCATATCCATTGGGAATCACCACTATTTTTTCAGGGTTTATCTTATCTGATTTTTTTAAAAACATTTGCTTGATGTACTCACTAACCACCACAACTTTGTCGGCTTGTTCAAGTACTTGCCTTTCATAATAAGCATCTAATTTCTTAGCAGGCAAGGTATGATTCATCTTGCTGTAGTAATAAATATCTGTCCAAGGATCCCTTAGGTCGGCTATCCATTTTATTCCAAATTGTTGTTTTAAGGCAATGCCGGCCAATTGCGTGGAGTGCGGAGGGCTGGTGGTGATAAGGGTATCGATTTCTTTCTTTTTTATGATACTTCTTGCTGCCTTTATGGCGTAGCCATTCCAACCTCTTCGGGCGTCAGGAATGAAGAAATTTCCTCTGATGAAGCGCGATACTTCATGTTTCCAATTGTCTTTGGTTTCGTTTGCAAATCCTGCAAAGGGCACTTGCTTACGACCCGATATTCGCTGATAAAAATGCAAGGGCTCAAATGATTTGGTTTTAATGATTGTTAAATGCCTATCAATATCTTTAGAAAATGATTGATCGGTAACCGGGTAGGAAGCGTATTTTTCGTGCACCGTAACAACGTTAACGGCAACATTAAATTCTGGTAGATATTTGCAGAATTTTAACCATCGCTGAACACCGGCACCGCCACTTGGTGGCCAGTAATAAGTGAGTAATAAAACCTGTTTTTGAACAGTTCCCAATACTGCCAGTGTTAGTAGGTCAATATATTATTGACACTTGATGCAATCCTCTACTTTTCTGAAAGTAAGGTCACGATTAATCGTTTTACCATTGTAGGTTTGGTAAGGATATTCTAAATATCTTTCAAATTCTACCCTCGACATACAACCCAATGAAATGGCAAAATTATCACCTTTGATTTTTCCTGTTACACAACCCAAAACATCGCTATCGGCAGGTTCGCAAGAAGCAAGAAAAGAAGTACCTATAATACCTATATAAAAGAAGATGCGTGACAATTGTTTCATAAACATGTGGCAAAATTTTCCGTAAATATAAAAATAAATTTATATTTGCGCCAACAAATAAGGGGTGCTTTGGTATATAACCAAGGCTGAGATTATACCCGATGAACCTGATCCAGGTAATGCTGGCGTAGGAAAACGGATTTCGCAGTTGCTTAACAAAGCCCTCATTTATTATTTACGTTATAGTTATAAAATGAGAGCAACAATTATCTTAAGTTTATTATCATTCAACCTTTATGCGCAAGTGGTTATTAAAGGTACTGTTCAATCATCAGAAAGTAATTTTCCTGTTTACGATGGAATGTATGCAGAGCTACTGCCGGGTAATAATTTTGCAGAAATTAAGGAAGGAAAATTTGAATTTACTTCCATAAAAAAAGGGAATTATCGCCTGCAAATTAAGGGTATAGGATTTAATACATTTAATAAAAACTATGCTTTCGCAAACGATACAAATGTGAATATAACGCTTTCGCCTGCCGTACGTTTTAAAGATGAAGTTGTGGTATACGGGACTAAAAACCTAGCCAATTTTACATCCATTCAGAGCATTGGTAAGGAACAAATTGAAAAAGAAAATATTGGACAAGATGTACCTTTTATCTTACAGCATTTTACTTCTGTGAATGTAAGTTCAGATGCAGGTGCAGGTGTTGGTTACACAAACATGAGTGTGCGAGGCAGTGATGGCACCCGCATCAATGTTACCATGAACGGTATACCTCTTAATGATGCCGAGTCTCATGGATCTTTCTGGGTTAATCTTCCTGATTTTTTATCCTCTGCAGAGAATGTTTCATTGCAACGAGGGATAGGCGCTTCAACCAATGGGGTTGCAGCGTTTGGCGCTAACTTAAATGTTCAAACCAATACGCTTAATGCCGAACCCTATGCAGAACTAAACAATGCTGTTGGAAGTTTTAATACCATCAAAAATACGGTAAAAGTGGGCACGGGATTACTTAATAACAAGCTTGCGGTAGATATGAGATTATCAAACATCACCTCTGATGGCTATATCGATAGGGCATCGAGTAATTTAAAAAGTTACTTCCTTAGTTTTGGGTATTACAACAAAAACAGTATTCTTAAATTCAACCATTTTACCGGAAAGGAAAGAACGTATCAAGCATGGAATGGGGTCCCCGAAGATACTTTGGTAAACAACCGAACTTATAATGAGTTTAGGTATAAAAACCAAACCGACAATTATACACAGCAACACTATCAGCTATTTTATTCGCTAAATAAAAATCAGTGGATGCTCAATACCGGCTTACATTACACTAGGGGGGCAGGATATTATGAAGAATACAGGCAAAACCAATTATTAAACGACTATGGATTGAGTAATTTAGTGTTTACCAACGATACCATTACCCAAACAGATTTGGTAAGAAGAAGATGGCTCGACAATCATTTTTTTGGAGGAATATATGCTCTTACCCGTAATCCCGATTTTAATGCTGATAAAAAGATTAAAATAAAAATGGTAATAGGGGGCGGAGGCAATCAATACCTTGGCGATCATTTTGGTGAAGTGATTTGGAGTAGGTTTGCCTCAAATGGATTTATCGATGGCAGATATTATAATGACGATGCGATTAAAACCGACATCAATCAATATGTAAAATTTGATTTATACTTTCGTGGTGCGTGGACAATGTTTACTGACCTTCAGTATCGATTTGTGGACTACAAATTCACCGGCTTCAATGATTTATTTATTCCGGGGCCTCAACAAGCCCAATACCATTTTTTCAATCCAAAGGTTGGTTTCATGAGATTGCAAACTTTTGCACCTGATGCACAAAATAAATTACAACCCGCAGGTTACAAACTATACGGATTCTATGGATTCAGCAACCGAGAGCCTGTTCGTGTTGACTTTACAAACTCTACACCAGGCAGTAGGCCGCGACCTGAAAAAATGCATAATGTGGAATTGGGCTTCGAAAAAACTTTCAATAATAGATACAATGTAAAGCTGAATTATTATACGCAATATTATATCGACCAATTGGTGCTTACCGGCCAAATCAACGATGTGGGGGCGTACACCAGAACCAATGTAGATAGGAGTTATCGAACAGGTATAGAAATTGAAACAGAGGTGAAAATTTTAAGTAACTTAAAATTCTTTGGTAACACTACACTAAGTCAAAATAAAATAATTGAGTTTAATGAATTTATTGATGACTTTGATAATGGAGGACAAATAAAAAATAATTATAAAAATTCGGATATTGCTTTTTCTCCTAATTTCATGGCTGGAGCCGGACTTGAGTATTTGTTTAAGAAAAATACCAGCTTCAATTTAACTGCAAAACACGTAGGAAAACAATATCTTGACAACACCGCCAATGAGCAAAGAAAATTAGATGCTTTTACCTATCTTAATTTCAGAGCTTCGCATACTTTCAATGGATTGAAATATAAATCGCTCACCTTAGGATTTCAAATCAACAATTTGCTTAATAGTTTGTATGAAGCCAATGGGTATACATACAGTTACTTTGCAGGAGGAGAGCTGATCACCGAAAATTTTTATTATCCTCAAGCCGGAGTCAATTATATGGTTTTATGTAATATCAAATTTTAATGAGTGAAATAATAGATGAATATCTATTTACCTATAATAAAATCAACTTTCTCTCATATGGTTTTTAAAATTTTTTAATGTTGATTATTTTGATTTTATTTGAGTAAAATTTAATCAAAATGACAAAAAAATACTCCTATCTATTTGCTGCACTCTTTGGTTTGGGTAGCTTTGCTGCTAGCGCATCTAACCACAATGCACTTCCAAAAAATGCTTTTTTATTACCCAAAAATGCACAGCCATCCGATTATGAGGCCAACACAATTGTATTTAAGATTGATGAACAGTATCGATCACAGTGCGCCTACAATAAAATTTTAGTTCCTGAAATTCAAGCTCAGTTGAATCAGTTGGGCGTGGTGGAGCTCAAGAAGATGTTCCCTTTGAGTGTTGCACCTGAGAAAAAATACAATGAAATTGGTCAAGCTTATGCCGATTTATCATTGATATACCAGTTGGTATACAGCAATAATTATACAGTTGAGCAAGCCGCCAATAAATTAATTGCCACAGGAAAATTAGCTTATGCCGAGGCAAAATACATTCATAAACTGCACCTTAGCGTGAATGATCCGAGTGCCGCTACACAGCAGTCATTTTTAACAAAGATAAATGCCTACAATGCCTGGGATACCGAAACAGGAGATACCAATGTAGTGATTGGTATTGTTGACTCAGGAACTGATATTGACCATCCGGATTTGGTGGCCAACTTGAAGAGAAATTATGCCGACCCTGTTAATGGAATAGATGATGACAATGATGGCTATGTCGACAATTTCCAAGGTTGGGATATCAGTGAAAATGATAATAACCCCAATGTTGATGCGAGTAATCATGGTTCACACGTATCGGGTTGTGCTGCCGCCTCAACTAACAACGCTATTGGGGTAGCTTCTCCCGGATTCAAATGCAAATTTCTTCCTGTAAAATGTGCCAATGCAACAAGTACTAACGCTATCAACAATGGTTACGAAGGCATTACCTATGCAGCCGATCATGGTTGTCAAATTATCAATTGTTCTTGGGGTGGTGGTTTCTTTTCTCAACTGGGTCAAGATGTAATCAATTATGCAACCATTAATAAAAATGCACTTGTACTGGCCTCTGCTGGGAACGACAACGTTGATGCTGCCTCTTATCCTGCTGCATTTCAATATGTAACTTCTGTTGCAGCAACGCTAAATTCCGATACAAAAGCAACCTTCTCAAATTATAACTACAGCGTTGATGTGAGTGCGCCAGGAAACAATATATACTCTACAGTTTCTAACAATACTTACATGACAATGAGTGGCACTTCTATGTCATCTCCTATTGCAGCCGGTGCAGCCGGTATTATCAAATCGCATTTTCCTTCATACAATGCGCTTCAAGTTGGAGAGCAATTGCGTGTTACGTGTGATGATATTTATGGATTAGCGACTAACAACAATTATAAAGGCCGTTTAGGAAAAGGAAGAATAAACATGGCAAATAGTTTAACTCAAGTGCGTCCATCGGTAAGAATGAGTCCAATAAACTTTGCCGATAATAACGACAATGCATTTGTTGCCGGTGATACCATTCGAATCAGTGGTGATTTTATGAATTATCTGGCACCAACGACTAACTGCACAGTAACCTTGTCGGCCCAAACCAATCCAACCTATGTAAATATCATTGGCCCAACATACACTATTGGTGCACTTGGCACGCTTGCTACCACCAATAACAATAGTGCTCCATTTAAGGTAATCATCAACCCGGCTGCACCTCCAAATTCAGTTGTACTTTTCCGTTTGTCATATGCCGATGGTACTTACACAGATTTTCAAACTTTTGAATTGATTGTCAATGTTGATTATATCAATGTTACCATCAATGATGTAAAAACAACTATTACCAGCAAAGGAAGGTCTTGCTATAATGGTGATGGGCAAACACAGGGACTTGGATTTGTTTACCGAGATTCTTCCTTGGCTTACGAATGTGGTTTGATGATTGGTACATCAACAACAAAGGTGGTGAACACCGTAAGAAATACTACTGCCACCCCCGATGATGATTTTTCATCTATGGTTAGAGTGGGTATTGATAATCCTACAGTAATTTCAGATTTTGATTTATCAGGTAAGTTTAATGATAACAATGCCATCGCTTCTGCCAAACTTAATATAGAGGTAAAGCACCGTTCATTTACATGGAACGCTCCAGGTGATATGAATTATGTGATGGTGCAGTATAATATAAAAAATACTTCTGGTGCAGCACTTAATAATATGTATGCAGCTATTTTCACCGATTGGGATATACAAAATTACTCGGCTAATCGTTCTGATCAAAATGCAGCATTAAAGCTTGGATATAGCTACGCCACAACCTCTACGCAATTATATGCCGGTGTAAAAGTGCTTAGCAATACGCCTTTTAATATGTACGCTGCCGATAATATAACTGGCGGTGGCGGAGGAATAAATTTAGCCGATGGTTACGATACGGCAGAAAAGTATCAAACTATGAGCACTACAAGAACCCAAGCAGGTTTAACAGGTGCAGGCAATGACGTAATCAACATCGTAAGTACCGGGCCATTTAACGTAGCAGCCGGTGACTCTGTGATTGTTGCTTTCGCCTTAATAGGTGGGGAAGATTTAAATGAACTCGAAACAGGTGCAGCAAATGCTCAAATAAGATATGATGCGGCATTCCCAACTATTACAGCTGTTAACCAAGCTCAATCTCAATCTTCTTCATTCGATATTTATCCTAATCCGGCACAAGGTAATGTTACCTTTAATATCAACCTTGCTACCTCTGATAAAGTTAAGATTTCTGTTTATGATGTAAATGGAAAGTTGGTGAAGCAAGTTCATCATAAATTCACCTCAGGTTTTAATCATGTTCAAGTGAGCACTGATGATTTACCTGCAGGGGTTTACAATTGTGAGCTAACTGGAAATAATTTGATTCTGAACAAGAAATTGAGTGTAATCAAATAACATTGTTTGCAACGCTTCAATAAAAGGCACGGAATTATTCCGTGCTTTTTTGTTTTTAAATTATAGCCCAAATTGATGAGTAGAAGTTGCGAATGCAAAAAGATTGATTGAACAATTAAACTAATTGAGTTGAGGATTATCTGGAAAAAAGCTAAGCAATGCAATGTCACTACCCATGCTTCGCAGGGTGTTTTTCCAAATATTTTTTGGTTCTTGCTTAAGGATATTATCATCAACTCCTGATTTCACAACCCATGAGTTTAACTCTAATTCTTGATCGAGTTGCCCGGGATCCCATCCTGAATACCCAATGAAAAAGCGTACTTGATTGATTTTTGAAATGTCTTTTCTAATCACATCTTTAATCATATTGAAATCGCCTCCCCAAAACAAGTTTTCCGTTACTTGCATTGCACCCTCTATTTCTTTACCAAAGGTATGAATGAAAAATAGATTGTCTTTGTTAACGGGACCTCCAAAAAATACCGAAGCATGAATATCATCCAAATCGTTCACTATGCTATTGATTTCAATGTCTATAGGCTTGTTGATAATAAAGCCAACAGTACCGTCTTGATTATGCTCAACCAATAGAATCACTGACCGATTAAAATAAGCATCTTTCAGTGTTGGCTCAGAGATTAATAATGAGCCTTTCATTGGTTTGATAGTATTCAAAGGCATAATAAACAAACGTACAATAAATTGTTTTGTTCTTCATTGCACCTCAAAATAATTATAAACAGCCATTTCTTAAATTGCAGTTCGTTTAATATTTTTTAGTTCCCAAATGAAAAGTGTATCAAATTTGCACTATACATTGGTATAAGATTTTACTTATTACATAATTGTTATATTTATGGCCCGAGAACAGGTTAACATTGTATGCAGCGTATTCTACTGATATCATATTTTTTTCCACCTTGCAATCTAACTGCATCTGAACGCGTTAGTTCTTGGGCACGACATCTCAATAAATTTGGGTACTATCCTATTGTGATCAGTAGGAGGTGGGACAATAAAATAAAGAATTTGTCAGATGTTTCACTTGCCACTCCTGAAGAGGTTTTATATGAAAAACATGACCACTACGAGTCATATTTAGTGCCGTATTTACCCAACCTGAAAGATAGAATTTATGCACGGTTTGGAAATGAAAAATATGTGATGCCCCGCAGGGCGCTGAGCATGATAGAGTTAATTATGCAGCGATATCTTAATTGGTTTATACCCTTTAAAAATATTGGTGACTTTGCTAACGAGTTTATAGCTAAAAATGAGGATATAAAAAAAGTAGTGATATCAGGCAATCCATATATCTTGTTTAAATTTGGATACCAACTGAATAAGAAATATGGTACAAAATGGATTGCCGACTATCGTGATGCTTGGACTACTTCTGAAATAGACCTTATTGCTCGTGGAGCAGCGTTTAGGTATATTAGAAATTCTGATGTGGCATCAGAAAAAAAATGGGTAGGATCAGCATCGGCTATAACTTCTGTTTCAGAACCCATCTTAAATAATTTAACCAATCTGGTGGGCGTTAAGGGCAAATGGATTCCAAATGGTTTTGAATTGGGAGAGTTTGAGCATCTGAAAGATGTTTCCTGTTACAAGGAGTTTACTGTAGCTTATATAGGCACACTTTATCACGGACAGCAAATAGAAATCTTTTGTGAGGCTTTTAAGTTACTCGTAGATCAGTTAAAGGAGGGAACTTTAAGATTATTTTTTCCGGGCTTGGCCTTCGATGCCGAGCAACATGATCGTATAAAAAAAATTATGCAAGGTTATGAGCAATTTTATTTATGTACCGAAAGAACTGCAAAAGAAGAAATACTAGAAATTGAAGTTAAAAGTCATTTGCTGCTTTACCCTGCCTGGAAAGGTTTTAACGGAATTATCCCTAGTAAAATATACGAATACATCAGCAGCGGCACGCATACACTTATAGCTCCCTCTGACAATGGTGAAGTGGAGAAAATTTTAAAGAGAAGTGGTTGCGGGACAATTACAAACACGGTAGAAGAAACATTCGAGTTTTTAAAATACGCCTACGAATTGTACACCAAAGGAATTAAAATTAAAGCAGACCTAAGCGGTGAAAATGCACGGTTTTTCAGCAGGGAATATCAAGCAGGAAGATTAGCGGAATTATTGGATGAAATCTAAATATAACTAATCCTCAATGATGAGTACCATGTATTTGCTGGCACTCCAAAATTCTTGAGCATTGATGATGACCAATTTGTCAGCTCTTTTTACTCCTTCAATTTTGTATGAACTGTTCGGGTGTGTGGTAATTAACTTGGCTTTCTTTGCATTGATAGGAAAAGTTTTACTTTGAGTAATATCTACTTTAGTAAAATAGCTCTTGTTGAAATCGGCAGATAGTTTTTTTGTTTTACCTAGTCCAATAAATCCACCTTCTTTGGTTAAAACTCCTTTTTCTTTGAGTTCTTTTGAAGTACCTATAGCAAAGTAGGCTGTGTTTAGCTCTTCGGTTTTTTTATTGCTTTCTTCACTTTTTTCTTCATACTTGGCAGTAATTTCTGCCACTTCAATATTTAAACGCTCTAGCTGATTTTTTAAATCGGTAATTTCTTGGTCTTTCTCCTGCATTTGTGTAGTCATAAAGGCAATCATTTTCTCCAATTCATCAACTTTGCCGTTAGACTTTTCTAATTTTGACCTGAGTGATGAAATCTTCTGTTTATTCTTTTCCATCAACTCATTGATGCTTTGAATGTCGGCAATAATTTGATCTTTCATATTTCTTTTTAACTCGGCATCACTGGTGTTGGTAGAGATCATTTTTTGCTTGGCCTTTACCTCAGTTAAATTTTCTTGTATCTCGTTAAAGGCCACAATAAATGATTCAATGCTCGAGTCTTTTTCGCTAACTACAATTTTTAACCCTTCATTCACACGCCCTAAACTGTCGGCAAGTGAATTAACTTCTTTGGTTTC
>JALRAS010000076.1 GCA_023262495.1 Bacteroidia bacterium
GGATGTAGTATGGTGAAATGAAATTAATGCTATTGGTTAAATATTCCTTTTCCTTAGTAAGCTTGCTGTTGAGTTGACGCTGACTAATTAGATGCATCACCTGCTTTGAAAGTATACGTAATGAATTTATTTGTCTATCATCAAGCTCTCTTGGCTTGGTATCTAACGTGCAAAGTGTTCCTAAGGCAAAGCCACTTTCGTCAACCAAAGGCATACCTGCATAAAATACAATATTTGGATCACCGGTTACCAGAGGGTTATCGCAAAATCTTGCATCTTTTCTGGCATCGCCAACAATCATCATTTCTCCGGGCCTTTCAATGGCATGAGAACAAAATGAAACCGATCGATCGGTCTCATTTACCGAGATGCCAATTTTTGATTTGAAATACTGTTTGTTTTCACCAACAAAACTAATTAGTCCAATTGGGGTGCCACAGATTTCTACCGCTAATTTTACAATCTCATCTAAATCACTATCGTGATCAGCCAAATGATTGTCATAGTCAAACAATGCATTTAGCCTTTGTTGTTCATGAAACGAAAACCCTTCGGGTAGGCCGCTTACTTCCATGTTATGCTAAAAACATCGCAATCATTTTGTGCATCTTTGTGCACAATCTGTTTAACCTCGTAATTGCTTAATTTAAATCTTTGACAAAGTCCTATAAGCAACCCATGCACCATAGGGCAGAGGCCAGCACGCTTTGACCGATATTCTAATTGAATAGAATTTTCTGTTTCGTTTCTGGTCGAAAACTGAGGGGCAACCAAATCAGGCATGATATTGTTCACACGTTGATGCAGCATATCCAAATTGTTTAAAAACTCGGTAAAAGTATCGCCTGATAAACTAAGCATGTCTCCGTATCCTTCATTTGCGGTATACAATATCCAATATTCACCAAAGGCCTGCATCACCACTGAGGCATCAGCGCCAAGCACTTTTGATGCATTTTTAACCATAGTATAGGTCAATTCATCAGGATAGGTTTGAAGTCCAATGAAAAAGTCATCCTCAAAATTGGATAATTTTTTAATTTCAAGCCATTTGTCTTCGCCAAATTGTGTGCTAATTAAATCCTGAATGGCTTTGTTTACTAGTCCGTACATAGTATGTTAGTTATTTATTTTTGATTTTAAATGATGATTGAAACTAAGTTGATAAGGATTTAAACCAATGAGCAGGATGTCATCGGTTTGCATGTGGGTACCCTGCCATTTTCTTAGAAAAAGTTCTAACTCAGTTTCAAGCAAATCAGAGGGCATGTCTTTTGTTGAATCTAAAAATTCAAGCAGTCTTTTTTTCATCAACTTTTTTCCATTGATGCCGCCAAATTGATCGGTGATACCATCTGAGAAAAAGTAAAAGAAGTCGTTGGGCGAATAAGGAATCTTAAACACAGGAATATCGTTTTCCATATCTAACACATCACCAATACTCTTTCCTCTGATACTGTAATAATTATGTTTTTGTGCTTTTGAATCGAAATGTATAAAAGGACGCTTTACACCGGCAATTTCAATCACCGACTCTTCGGGAGAAACTTTAAAAATAATCAAGTCAAGTCCATCGCGCAGGGTTGTATCGCCCTCTTTACGGGCTAAACTTGAAATTACCTTTTTATTAATTCTGTCGATAATTAATCGCAGGTCTGAAAATTTTCTTGTTTGATTATTAACTATTTCGTGGCAAAGCACCGACAATAAAGCTGCCGGAATTCCGTGTCCGGTGCAATCACCAATACCTCCAAAAATTTGCAAATGTTTTTTCTTGAACAGTAAAAATGGGAAGTCTCCTGAAATGGTATCTTTTGGACGGTTGATGTACACACACTTATTAAAAATACGCTTCATCTCGTTCTTCTGAGGAAAAAGCGCTTTTTGTATTTTTTCGGCATAACGAATAGAGTCGTTAATGGTATTAACCGAATCGATTAAATCCTCTAAATCTTGAGGCATAACCGGCTTGGCCAAAAAACCTTTCATTTGGTTATTAAGTGCTTTTCGCAGATTACTCTCTTCGGTATTTCCGGTTACATACAAAACCGGGATCTCATTTATTTTATGGATTTTCTTCATGGTTTCAATTCCATCAAGCGAAGTCTCAAGTCTAATGTCCATTAAAATTAGGTCGGCATCGTGCTCCTTGAAAAACTCAACTGCATCCTCTCCATTGCTAAATGCAGCAATCACCTCATGTCCCATTTTTTCAATGTACTGCTTGTGTAATTCTTGTATCAGAAAATCATCTTCAACAATAACAATTCTTTTTTTCATATTTTTATACTTGTTCAAAATCAAATGATAGATGGAATTTATCTTGTGTGTTTAAATTAAAATTAGCTTTGCTCTGCTTGAGCACATTTTTTATCAGTTTCAACCCAAACCCTTCTTTGAAAGTTGAGTTGGGGCTTGTATCAAATCCATTTCCGCTGTCATGGTATGTGATGTAACATCTTCCGTTTTCAAGTTTAAGTGAAATGCCTATTTCAACATAACTATCTTTGGCAGCATACTTTAAGCTGTTGGATAACAATTCCCCTAACATTAATCCTAAACTAATGGCTCTGCCCAATTCAATTTTAACTTGTTTGTCGAATTTTAATTGAAATTGTAAGTTAAGTTTAAGAGCAAACTTATAAATTTTGGCATGTTCTTGACAGAGTTCAGTAAAGTACTCGTCAATGGAAATACTGCTGATGCTCTTTGATTTATATAACAACTCATGAACAAGTGCAATACTTTTTATTTTTAGTTGCACCTCAACCAAGTAGCGCTCAAAATCTGTATTTTGAAACTTGTATTTGTTGAGTTCAATAATTCCATAAATGTTAGCCAAATTATTTTTTACTCGATGATGCACCTCAGATAACAACAATAAATTTTCTTTCAACTTTAATTCAAGGTGCTCAATCATTCGTTTCTTTTCGGTAACCTCATTAAAGAAAACTAATAATTTATGATCGCTATCAGGCAAATCAATATGATTGATAAATACATCGTAAGTATGACTAATTCCAGATTTATCAACCTCGTATTCGTAAACCTGTGATGCGATAATGTCTTGCTTTTCATTAAAATTCGCATTGAGTTGCAATTCAGGAAGCAATTCGCTAAGCTCTGATTGGCCTTCTTTGAAATTAATGATTTTTTTGCAGGTATTGTTCAAAAAGTCCAACTTGAATTTACCATCCTTGGGGTCTAGTTTGAGCAACATAATTCCCGTATTGGTGTTCGATACAATTTGATCGAGGATGCGCTCGTTTTCTTCAACTTTCAACGTTTTGTTTTTTAGCTCTGTAATATCAATGGTGTAGCCAAAAATCAGGTTGTCTTGTTGATTTGTTTTTATTGGTTTCTTGCCACAAAAAAAGTGCTTCTTTGTATCTTTTCGTTGCAAGGTAAAGGTGAAATTTGTGTTCCTATTTTCATGATTTATCGCTTCCTTGTCAGTGCTTTTCATGATTGCTGCACTTTCTGCATCAAAAATTTCATTATCAGTCTTTCCACTCACGTCACAACCCAATGTTTGTATCATCATATCATTGGCAAAAATATATCGTCCCTCGTAATCTTTGAGATACAAACAAACAGGTATTGATTTAAATATGGTTTCCAGCAACACCTCCTTGGAAGCAAGCTCTCCTCTCATTATATTCAATTCACTGATGTCGTTGAAAAAAGCGTGGGTGGCTATCAGTTCACCGTTTGATAACATAGGCAAAACATTGCCTTTGAGAATGATCCTATTTCCTGATTTAGATATGAAATTGGCCTTAATGTCGAATGCCGGAACACCCTTCAATATATTTTGAAATATTTCTGCGCAGTGCGCCTTATCTTCATCTGCTATGATATCAAAAAGGTTAATCGAAGAAATCTCTTCATCGGTGTACCCGAATAAATTTTTCCATGCACTGTTTACAAATAAAAGCTGACCGTTTTTATCAAAGCTCTGAATCAACTGAACACTGTTGTTCATGATATCTTCATACTTTTTACGCTCATCTGCAAGACTAATTCCTGCATTTTTATGATTAACTAGATTTGATATTGAACCCACAATTAACTTTTTATCACTTTCATCAGAAAAGTGACTGCAATGAAGCTTTATTGGCTTTAGGGAACTATCCTTAAGTTTAATGTATGTTTCAAATTCAAGCGAACGATTCTCATTGCTCAAACCTCTATTGATGGCATTAAAATCTGTTAGCACATGATTAAAATTGAAACCTTTATCCATCAATAAATCATGCTTATTATCATAACCCATGTCATTCAAAAAAGCTTTATTATATGCTTTTAAGTTTCCGTTCTCCTCGGCTATAAATGATCCCAATGGGCTATTATCAAAAAATAATTTATACATACCTATACTTCCTAATGTCTGCTTCTACGTAAATTGGTTAACAAAAGTTCTGTAAATTTTTAAAAAAAATTGGATTGCGAAGATAATCTTTTTGGCCAATTGCTAGTGATGGTAAGAATGCTTAAAAACTCTTGAAAGTGTTGATTCTTCTGCATCTAGGTGTCTAAACTTTCAATATTATTTATTGGTCGTTAGATAATGTATGTACATAGAAAAAAACACGTGCCTTAGCCACCAAAAAAAACAAAATTGTATATTCACAATTATTGATAAAAAGTCAAAAAAGTTTCGAATCTCTATCTCATGCACGAACAGCGTCTTACACTTCTCAAAATTTTCACTGAAATAGATTTACCTTGTATTTGATTGTGAGGATGTGTTTGTATAGAACTTGAAGCGAAAAAGAATGATGCCCAAACTTTATGAAATTAGTGTAGAAAAGCTAAACCGCAATTACATGTAGCAAAAGGCCACTCGGTATTTTTGGTGTAAAGTTTAGGTGAAATTGGTTTAGTATAGAAAGTGTATTAGGGGTAAAATCACAGGATTGTTACCAACTTAAATGCACTCATTAATTCGGAAATGAAAAAATATCGGTATCCGATGAATCAAATGTTTGTTTTTCTAGGATTGATTATTGAATTGTAGAAATCCTTCAATTGGAATAAAATAAAAAAACCTTCTCTTTTGGAGAAGGTTTTTATTCTGTAATTCGTTTTCGAATTAGTGAGCTGGAGCAGCTTCAGCAGGAGCAGCCTCAGCAGGAGCAGCGGCAGCAGAATCAGCAGGAGCAGCAGCTTCAGCAGGAGCAGCTTCTTCAGCAGGAGCAGCTTCTTCAGTAGCAGGAGTTGCCTCAGCAGCAGCCTCTTCAGTTTTTGCACCACCGCAAGATGTTGATAACATAGCTACAGTTACTGCAGCGAAAGCGAACTTAAATAAGTTTTTCATTTTGTTTTGTTTTTTAGGTTAATTATTAATTATGACCTTAATACCCAAAAAAATAAAAGGTAACCCAATGTTGCAATATTTTTTTTATTTGGGTTACCTTTGCACCGTTAAACGTATAAAGACCGCACACCTATATGAGTGAAGTTGTTAGTTCTGACGAGGAAATTATTCAGGCACTTCGTAATAACGATGATCGTGTGTTAAACGTTCTTTATAAGTTGTATTTCGGTTCTATCAATCACTTTATTATTACAAACAGCGGAAGCGAAGATGATGCCAAAGATATTTTTCAAGAAGCAGTTATTGTTTTCTATCAAAATATCAAGGATCAAAATTTTGAGCTCAACTGTAAAATCAAAACTTATCTGTATTCAGTGAGTAGATTAATGTGGTTGAAAAGAATTAAAAAGGCAAGTGCTGTTGTTGGTAAAATTACCGATTTTGAAGGATTTATCTCAATAGATGATTCAGAGGCCGCCCTGATGGAGGAAAGAGAAATGCAATTCTCCAAAATGTCGGCTGCCTTGGCTGAACTTGGTGAGCCATGTAAAACGCTGATTGAAGATTTTTATGTGAAGCAACTCAGCATGAGTCAAATCTCAGAAAAATTTGGGTATACCAATGCTGACAATGCCAAAACGCAGAAATACAAATGCTTGATGAGATTGAAAAAGTTATTTTTTAAACAGGAAGAAAGGTTACACATATGAAAACGCTAAAAGATTGGGAAGAAATTGAGTTATACCTCGATGCCAAATTAAACGCATCGGAAACTACACTGTTTGAGCAAAGGTTGCAAACAGACAGTGAACTGTTGCAAATATTTTTAGAGCACAAAAAAATGAAGGAATCACTCACTGCCTACAGCGAGCGACTCAGTCTAAAACAAAAGCTCGAAAAGATACATTACGATCAGTTTGTTTATGAGGAGCAAAAGAAAGATCCTTTGTTTAAAGTATTTTGGCTGCAACATTATAAAACCATGGCTGTTGCCGCTTCTGTATCGCTATTGGTAGCGGTTTCCACCATCATGTACATCAATTTTCAGAAGGTGCAAACCAGACAAAGTGCCAATTTTAAAGCATTGCGAAAAGACATGGATAAAATAAAGCGCTCTCAAAATGCTTTAATCAATAACTTAAACGCACCTAAAAAGATTGAAATAGCGCCCGCCAATTATAGTGGAACTGGTTTCGCTTTGTCAAATAACGGTTATTTTATAACAAGTTTACACGTCATCAAGGATGCCGATTCTGTTTTTATTCAAAACAACAAAAATCAAACTTACCGAGCTGTTACGGTATTCAGGAATGATCAAGCAGATATCGCCATATTAAAAGTTGTTTCCCCCGACTTCGAGGCATACTCATCACTTCCATACAGCTTTGCATCTAAATCGGGTAATTTGGGCGAGCATGTTTTTACACTCGGATATCCTCGCGAAGATATGGTTTATGGCGAAGGTGCCTTAAGTGCAGCCTCAGGTTTTGAAGGCGACACTGTCTCATATCAGGTGTCAATTCCGGTAAACCCCGGCAACAGCGGAGGACCACTACTTGACGAAAAAGGAAACATCATTGGATTGATTAGCGGAAAGCAAACTGAAACAGAAGGGGCAGCATTTGCTGTAAAGTCTCAAAGCATTATCTCCGTTATTCAAGAATTGGCCAAAGATTCTCTCGAGGAAGGATTTAAATTGAATAGAAAAAATCAATTGTCTGGGCTTAGCCGCGTTAATCAGATTAAGATGATTAAGGATTATATCGTAACCATAAAGGTTTATAATCAAGACTAATTCTTTTGCAAAATCATTAAGGAGGGGAAGAGTAAACTACTTTTTCCCTCTTTTTTTTTGCTTTTTATTTTCATCTTCAAATGTACGCCAAACAAAAATATCAGCGGCATCCTTTGGTCTCCATGCAGCATACCACGAAAAATCTTTGAGCTGCATTTCTGCCGGACTCACTTCTTTTGGAGGATGCATCATACCACTTGGTTTCTTAAACATCTTCAGTTTCTCCACCTTGTTATCCTTAACATAAATTGCCATGTCGCTGCACTCAGCTTTGTTCACTCCTGTAAGTGATCCATCTTCATCGTCTTTAATATAATATACTGTCTCTCCATTACCATTTACATCAATCTTTCTTAAATCATTATCAACAAAATAGCCAATCATTTTCTTGCCTTTAATTTGATTGAATCTCAAACTATCGTATCTAGAAATAATGAAAGCATTGTTGTTCATCCTTAACTGATAAATTTTGCCATCATATAATTTAATGTTGATTAGTTCTGCGGTGAGCTGATTGGCATCGCTCCACAAAATGGGCTTGCGATAAAGTCGCATTAATGAGTCGGTAGCATGGTATACCAACGAGTCGCAGAGTCCTTGTAAATCTCGCTTGAAAAATTTAACCTTATAATGCGCAAAAATTATTCGGTGTGCGGCCGCAACTGAGTCCTCCATTTGAACTTTTACCTTTTCATTCTTTTTACCTTTGTTTTTGTTGCCTTCCTCTGCTTCTTTCATTTTTTTTAAGGCAAAATAGGTACTGTCGTAAGTGGCTTTAAGGGTGTCGGCATGCAGGTAAAGTGTGTCATCATCAAAATACTGTATCATCACTGCTTGATCGGTAACAATAGATTTCTCGGCCAATTCAAAGTATTCGAGCATATTTCCCTTGATGCTTAATTTACGGGCGCTATCAAGCACTTCCACATTTTTTAACGCCTTCCCATAGCCATTTTTAGAATCATAATAAAGACTATCGCCATGCAACTTTTGTTCTTTATTTTTAAGCCAAGCGCGTTTATTAAATTGTGCTACATCTTTTTTGGTATTGTACCAACCATTTTCACAATAAATTTTATTGGCATCGCTGATGATATTGGTGGGACCATTGAAAAATGCAGTTTCAGACAGCGTATGATAGCGCAGTGAGTCGCAATACATTGTATAGTCAGGGTTAATCAAAACTACATCTTTCTTGAAAAATAAGTTTTTTTGCTGGCTGTAATAATACCCATTCTGACTGGTTAACACATTGTCTTTGTTTACTATTTTTCCTTTGGCATTATAGTACCCAATATTTGATTGCATATTAAAATCGAGCTTGGTAGTGGTAAGCGTCATATCCTTATCTTTAAGGGTTACTTGCTTGCCGCTTACGCTAGCCATTTTTGAGTTCCCGTTGTAGTTTAACACATCGCCATAAAGATGAACGCTATCGCTCTGATTAATATGGATGTGACCAAAAGCATCTAAAGAATTGTTATCGTAATAATAAGCGCTATCAGCAAACATCAATACATTATCCTGTTTGAATTGAACGTTGCCGAGCAATCGTTTGGCACCATTTCCTAAATCTTCATCAAATTCAAAAGAGTCGGCATTAATAATTTCTACCTTGCTTACCTTTTGGGCATAGGCCACCGATGCAATACAATAAAAATAGATAAAAGCACAGGAACGCAAGACATAGAAACAATACCCCATTTTAGCTAACTTATTTACACAGCATCTTTTTGAGTGGCAATGCAATGTTGTGTAACAGTTTTTCATGGGTAAAACACGGTAATGATTTAAAGCCCAGTTAGGAGTTTTTTCTGATGATGGTTTGATTTCTATTTGGACCTACTGATACGATACTTACAGGCACATTGACTGCTTGTTCAATGTAATTGATATAGGTTTTTAGTGCTTCGGGGAAGTCTTCTTCATGCACAATTCCTGTAAGATCTTGATTCCATCCGTTGAGTTGTTCATATACCGGTTCAGCTCCTTGTGCTTGATAATCGTATGGGAAAGCATCAGTGATAGTGTCTCCTATTTTATAGGCGGTACATATTTTAATTTTATCAAATTGACTCAACACATCAGCTTTCATCATCACCAACTCTGTTACTCCACTAATCATAATGGCATATTTCAAAGCAGGTAAATCGAGCCATCCGCAGCGTCTTGCTCTGCCGGTGGTGGAACCAAATTCATTTCCAACTTTGCGCATGGCTACACCTGTTTCATCTTCAAGTTCAGTTGGAAAAGGGCCACTTCCCACACGCGTACAGTAGGCTTTAAATATACCTATTACATTGCCGATTTTATTGGGAGCAATTCCCAAACCTGTACACGCGCCTGCACAGGTGGTATTGGAAGAGGTAACAAATGGATATGTTCCAAAATCAATATCGAGCAATGAACCTTGAGCACCTTCGGCAAGTATGGCTTTGCCTTTTGAGAGCGCATCATTTAAGTAATAATCACTATCAATTTGAGGTATTTTTTTTAGAAATTCAATGCTTTCAAACCATTCAAACTCCAACTGTTCCAGATGATAGGCATAATCATAAAAAGCCAATAACTGCTTGTGTTTCCCGACAAGATTGGTATATTTATGCATAAAATCCGGGGATGAAATATCACCTACCCTTAGCCCGTTTCTACCTGTTTTATCCATGTAAGTTGGGCCAATACCTTTTAGTGTGGAACCAATTTTTTCTTTTCCTTTTGCTGCTTCAGAGGCCGCATCAAGGAGGCGGTGAGAGGGTAAAATGAGATGGGCTTTTTTTGAAATAACCAAGCATTTAGAAACATCTATTCCTAATTTTTCGATTGATTCAATTTCTTTTCTGAAAATAACCGGATCGATAACTACGCCATTGCCAATTACATTCATGGTATCCGGGCGGAAAATGCCTGAAGGAATAGTATGTAAAACGTGTTTAATGCCATCGAAAACAAGTGTGTGACCTGCATTGGGGCCTCCTTGAAAACGTGCGATAAGGTTATATTTAGGGGTGAGTACATCAACAATTTTTCCTTTGCCTTCATCTCCCCATTGAAGACCTAATAATACATCAACTTTCATTTTTCTATGCGTGCTTTATTAATTCTTAATCAGTATGTGTGCAGCTTCTTTGATGCTTTCGGTAATTTTAAAGACCGAATTTAATTTTGTAATAACCAACAGTTGTTTGATTTTTGATGAGAGCCCTGTAATAACTACTTCACCGCCTGCATTTCGGGCCTTTGTAAGAATACCTATCATGATTGAAATACCACTGCTGTTCATATATTTCAAATCTTTCAAATGCAGTAAAAAGTTTTTCTGACCTTGCTCAATCATTTCGTTGATTTGATTAAGCATGGCTTGCGCTTCTGATTTATCCATCAGGTTGCCTTTCAAATAAATGATGTCGTAACCTGATTCGTTTTTTATTTGATATTCAAAATTCATGATAAGTTGTTTTTAAGATGCTCACATTTTCCATTTGCAGCAAGTTTGCTGCACTTCCCAAAAAAATTAAGTGAGTGGTGAGTAACTTTAAAGTTGAGCAAGTGCTCGGTCATTGTTTGAATTTCCTGTATTCTGGGATCACAAAACTCGAATACTTTCTCACAATCCTGACATATCAAATGATCGTGTTGTTTGTACTTATATGATTTTTCAAACTGTGCGATATTCCTTCCAAACTGATGCTTTGTAATTAACTTACAGTCGAGCAGCAACTCTGTGGTGTTGTATAAAGTTGCCCGGCTAACCCTATACTTTTTGTTCTTCATGAGCACGTACAACGATTCTATGTCAAAGTGTCCGTCATGACTGTATATTTCTTCTAAAATAGCAAATCTTTCGGGGGTTTTCCGATGAGCGTTTTGTTCCAAATAAGCTAAAAATATTTCACGAACAGCCTGTTTGGTGTCCGCCAAATTTTTGTTTTTTTCGCTGATGTTTGCCAAAGCTAATAGAATTGTAATAAACAATAATTAGCTAAACAGAAGCAATTTTATCTGCCATATACTGACCCGATTTTAGCTTATGTACTATTTTTGAAAACGCATCTATAGTGTAGTTCACATCATCAAGCGTATGCACGGCCGTTGGAATTAATCTTAGAATAATCATTCCTTTGGGTACCACAGGATAAACTACCATGGAACAGAATATATCAAAATTTTCTCTAAGGTCGATAATGAGGTTGGTTGCTTCAGGGATGGAGCCATTCATATAGACAGGAGTTACAGGTGAGTTGGTAACACCAATCTCGAAACCTGCTTTCACAAGTCCATTCTGTAATGCTCTTGTAATCTCCCAAAGTTTTTCTCTGTATTCAGGATGTTTTCTCATCAACTCTAAACGTTTTAGAGCTCCAACAACCAACGGCATTGGCATACTTTTGGCAAATATTTGAGAACGCATATTGTATCTCATGTATTCAATAACCTGCTCATCACTGCTGATAAAGCCGCCTGTTAAAGCAAAAGATTTAGCGAAGGTGCCAAAGTAAACATCAATACCATCTTGGCAGTTTTGCTCAAACCCTGTACCACCACCGTTGTGTCCCATAGTCCCAATTCCGTGTGCATCATCAACAAAAAGTCGGAACTTAAATTCACTTTTTAGGGCAACAATTTCTTTCAGAATTCCTTGGTCGCCACGCATACCAAAAACCCCTTCTGTAATAACTAAAATACCTCCGCCTGTTTCATCTGCAAGCTTTGTTGCCCGCTCTAGTTGCTTGCGGCAATCTTCAAGGTCATTATGTTTGAACACATAACGTTTTCCCATGTGCAATCTCACTCCATCTAGAATGCAGGCGTGCGACTCAGCATCGTACACAATTACATCACGTCTGTCAACCAAGCAGTCAATTGCACTCACCATGGCTTGATAACCAAAGTTGCATAGGATTGTATCTTGTTTGCCAACGAAAGCGGACAATTCATTTTCTAGTTGTTCGTGGAAGTTAGAGTTGCCACTCATCATTCGAGCACCCATTGGTGCAGCTAAACCATATTGCGCAGCAGCATCTGCATCTGCCTTTCTCACTTTAGGGTGATTGGCTAGGCCAAGGTAATTATTCAAACTCCAATTTAATCTTTTACGACCTCGGAAAGTCATGTGAGGTGCAATATCACCCTCTAATTTTGGGAAAGTAAAGTAACCATGTGATTCTTTTGCATGCTGCCCAATTGGCCCTCTGTTGTTTTTTATTTTTTCGAAAATATCCATATTTACTGTAATGAGTTCAGTTTAAACCACAAATGTAAGTAATTTGTTTGAACCTCTATTTAAATAAAATCACTCTTTTTACGCTAATTACTCACAATGTTGAGGTCATAAATCACAATTTTTGTTGACAATCTTTTATAACAACATTTTAATGAATAATTGATAAATTGTTATTTTGCCGTTTAAAATTAAACAACTTTTGATTGTGAATAGCACCAAAAACCTTGCAGATTTTCAAAGAAAGAAAGCCACTCTTTTATTGGCCGATGGCACCGTTTTTTATGGTAAAGCCATAGGTAAACTTGGTACCACCACCGGTGAAATTTGTTTCAACACAGGGATGACCGGTTATCAAGAAATATTCACCGACCCATCCTATTTCGGTCAATTGATTGTGATGAATAATGTGCATATTGGTAATTACGGAATAAAGGATAGTGAATATGAGTCAGATTCGGTAAAAATTTCCGGTCTCATTGTAAAGAGTTTTTCGCAAATATTTTCTCGCCCCTCTGCCTCCGGTAGTTTGCAAGCCTACCTAGAGCAAAACAATAAAGTTGGCATCAGTGACATTGACACGCGCGCGCTTGTGAGGCACATACGCGACAAAGGAGCAATGAATGCCATCATATCTTCTGAGTCGGATGATACCAATTGGTTGATGTCTAGGTTGAGTGAGGTACCCGATATGTCAGGGCTTGAATTATCAAGCAAGGTTTCTACTACAAAACCGTATCTTTTTGGAAGCGATCAATCTGCTAAAAAAGTGGCTGTGCTCGACTTTGGAGTAAAGCAAAATATATTGAGGTGTATAGCTGCTGAAGGAATACAAATGATGGTATTCCCGTATG
>JALRAS010000077.1:0-12850 GCA_023262495.1 Bacteroidia bacterium
GGTGAAAACAGTATTACTTATCAATACCAAACGGCAGGTGACTATACTGTAACATTGACAAACACAAAAGGCAATTGCACCCAAACTGAAAGCAAGGTGCTTACGGTAAAAGATGCGGAAGTTACCGACAGGTTGATGGATGTGCAACAAGTTAATGATGAATTTTATGCAGTGTTCCGTTTTGCAGACATCACTACTGTAACGATCAGATTGACCAATGCGCTTGGACAAGAAGTAACTGAAACATTGCAGTTTGAAGGGAAGAACGGAAGGGTGAGATTGCCAATTGAAAATACTGCTGTGGGGGTTTACATGGTAGTGTTGAATACCGGCAAGGATACGATCACTAAGAAAATTGTAAAAAAATAATTGAATAACATTTGTCTCAAAAGCGGCCTGTCGAATGATGGGCCGCTTTTTTTTTCTTATGATGAATGGGTGAAATATTTTTTATTAGGCATAAAAAAATCTGACTTTTAGCTTAACTTTACCGCTTAAAGCATACTATGGAAACCTCAACAGAAAAAAAAGCGATTATCATATACGCTGAAAGTACCCCTAATCCTTCTAGTATTAAATTTGTTGCCAATATTGCACTGAACCCTGCTCCTGCTATTGTATTTACCGATGCGGCAATGGCAAAAAGCAGTCCTATTGCTACTGAGCTATTCAACTTCCCATTTGTTCAAAGCGTATTTATTGCCTCCAACTTCATTACCATTACAAAATCAGATGTGGTGGAGTGGACAGAGGTGATGAGCCCCGTGCGCGATTTTTTAAAGGTTTACCTAGAAAGTGGGAAACCAATATTCAGCAAGGCCGCGCCACCTGTGGTGCATACTGATGGCAGAGCCAATATCAATGCTGATGCAAGTGCTAAACCATTTTCGGAAATAGAAACTAAAATTGCTGCTATTTTGGAGGAATATATCAAACCAGCTGTTGAAAGTGATGGTGGTGCCATCAGTTTAAAGTCTTTTGAAAATGGCGTAGTAACTGTCATTATGCAAGGTTCTTGCAGCGGCTGCCCGTCAAGCACCATGACGCTTAAAGCAGGCATCGAAGGATTACTAAAAAGGTTGTTGCCAGAAGTACAAACTGTAATTGCCGAACAAGTATAATGACTCATTCTACTCAAACAACCTCCCTGCGGGAGCAGCTTAAAAACCCGATGATTTTATTTATCATCAAAGCAGCTGCAGTTTATATCATCTGGGAATTACTCAATTGGTTTCAGATGCACAACGATCCTTTCCATAGTGTTTGGAATGGAATGAAATCGGCTATCAGAGATAATATTGTATATATGAGTGCAGGTATTTTGCGTGCGCTTGATTACAAACTCATTCAGTATAATGCCGTTATTATTATTGAAGGTTCGGCCGGTGTTGAAGTTGGACCTGCTTGTGTGGGATTTGGATTACTGTTTGGATTTGCAGGTTTAATCATCAGCTATCAAGGTTCATGGAAATCGAAGTTGTGGTTTATCCCGATAGGATTATTGGGCATACATACCATTAACATTCTACGTATTGTTATCCTAGCTATCATCTCTAACATTAATAACGATTGGGTAGATTTCAATCACAAGTATGTATTCAATACCATCATTTATATTTTCATGTTTTTGATGTTTACCTGGTGGGTGAGATATGTGGAGAAACAAGCAGAAAAAAATAAAGTTATAACCTCTTAATAGTGATGAAAGTAGCTGTTGTAGGTGCCACCGGTTTGGTTGGCAGCATGATGATTAAGGTTTTGGAGGAAAGAAATTTTCCTGTTACAGAATTGATTCCTGTGGCCTCCGAAAGAAGTAGCGGAAAAAATGTTTTATTCAAAGGAAAAAACTATCCAGTGGTAACAATGGATACTGCCATTCAAGCTATACCTCAACTTGCCTTATTTTCGGCCGGTGGCAGTGTATCACTTAATTATGCAGAGCAGTTTGCCGCTGTAGGTACAGTAGTAGTAGATAACTCCTCAGCTTGGCGTATGCATGAACATATCAAGTTGGTTGTCCCCGAAGTAAACGGGCATGTAATTACCATACAAGATAAAATTATTGCCAATCCTAATTGTAGCACCATACAAATGGTGATGGCACTTTACCGGCTGCATCTTGCTTACCATATCAAAAGAATTGTGGTATCTACCTATCAATCGGTAACTGGTACCGGTGCAAAAGCAGTAACGCAATTGATGGAAGAAAGGGCAGGAAAAATTGCTTCCGATCCGGCATATCCTTATCAAATAGATTTAAATGCAATACCTCAAATAGATGTTTTTTTAGAGAATAACTACACCAAAGAAGAAATGAAAATGGTGCTCGAAACAAAAAAAATATTGAATGATGAGGAGTTGAAAATTACTGCTACAGCTATAAGAATTCCTGTGATGGGCGGACACAGCGAAAGTGTTAATGTTGAATTTAAAAAGCCATTCGAATTAACCCAAATCATTAATTTGCTGCAAGATACAAAGGGTGTGATTGTTACCGACAAACCCAATGAGAAAGTATATCCAATGCCGCTCACCGCTCATGATAGAGATGAAGTTTTTGTAGGAAGAATTCGCAGAGATGAAAGTGTTGACAATGGAATCAATATGTGGATAGTTGCCGACAATTTGCGCAAAGGTGCAGCTACAAATGCTGTTCAAATTGCTGAATTGCTGATTCACAAAGGATTCCTTAAGACATAAACAATTGCCGAAATTGATTGTTAAAATAACATGAAAACCGCAGTATATAGAAAGACTCACTTCAATAGCGCGCATCGCTTACATAATCCGCAATTAAGTGCAGAGGAAAATGAAAGAATTTTTGGGAAATGTAATCGTCCAAATTATCATGGTCACAACTATGAGCTTATTGTAAAAGTCACGGGTGAGATTGACCCTATTTCGGGCTATGTTATTGATATGAAAGTTTTGGCAGATTTAATCAAAGAACATGTAGAGGAAAAATTTGATCACCGCAACCTCAACCTAGATACTGAAGAATTTAAAAATCTTAATCCAACTGCCGAAAATATCGCCAGAGTGATATATGATATCTTGCGTTCAAAAATTGACATAAAGTTTGATTTAGGCATCAGACTCTATGAAACAGAGCGAAACTTTGTAGACTTCCCTGCCTAATATTTCTAACCTTTAAAAAGGTACCTTTCCTTCAAGTCAAATAGCATTTTAGGGTTCCAATTGCGCTAGCTATGTCATTATCCAAAATTCGGGATTATAATACCTGATTGATATTGATGTTTACATCATCAACATTTTGTAATTTACCATAATCCTGTGGGGATTATTATATTTGCACCAAAATATGATAATTATGGAAAGCGCTTCAACCGAAAAAGTAAATTGTTTGATTATTGGCTCAGGACCTGCAGGATACACTGCTGCCATCTATGCTGCCAGAGCAGATATGAAACCTGTGATGTATCAAGGACTGCAACCTGGCGGTCAGCTAACCATCACTACTGAGGTTGAAAATTATCCCGGTTATCCTAAAGGTACTCAAGGACCCGAAATGATGGAGGATTTTAAAAAACAAGCTGAACGCTTTGGAACGGATATTAGATGGGGTATGGTTACCTCTGTTGATTTCAGCGCCCAACCATATAAGGTTGTTGTAGATGAAAAACATCATGTGGAGGCCAATGCCATAATCATTGCTACCGGAGCATCTGCCAAGTGGTTAGGATTGCCGTCTGAGCAAAAATTCAATGGTTTTGGTGTTTCTGCTTGCGCGGTTTGTGACGGATTTTTCTTTAAAGGCCAAGATGTGGCCATTGTTGGTGCGGGTGACACTGCGGCAGAAGAAGCCTCTTACCTTGCAAAGCTTTGTAGAAAAGTATATATGTTGGTGAGGAAGGATCAAATGCGCGCTTCTAAGGCCATGCAACACAGAGTCTCCAATACACCCAATATTGAAATATTATACAATCACACTACACTAGAAATTGTTGGTGATCAAACAGTGAGTGGTGTGCGTGTTTTAGACAGTAGCACCAACCAAGAAAAAACATTGGATGTTACCGGATTCTTTGTGGCAATAGGGCACGAACCAAATTCTCAGGTATTTAAACCATACCTTGAAATGGATGCCAATGGCTATATTATTACCGTACCAGGATCATCACGCACCAATGTAGAGGGCGTATTTGCTTGTGGAGACGTGCAAGACCATATTTACAGACAAGCGGTTACCGCTGCAGGAAGTGGCTGCATGGCTGCACTTGATGCAGAAAGATACTTGGCTGCTAAAGGCATTCATTAAGCACCTACACTGCCTCTTGTATCAATCAGATATATGTTATTGAGGCAATATTCGTCCGCCAATGGAGTTATTTAAGCAATACGCTATCTATTAGCATGCAAAGGAAATTTATTGCCAATTTGGCTTTACTACTGTTACTTAATTTGCTGATTAAGCCATTTTGGATTTTAGGCATAGACAGAGCCGTGCAAAACGCAGTTTCCCCAGCCGACTATGGATTGTTTTATGCATTATTTAATTTCTCTTTTTTGTTCAATATTTTACTCGATTTTGGTATCACCAACTTCAACAACAAAAATATTGCGCAAAACAATCATTTACTCAATAAGCACCTCTCGGGAATAATCATTTTACGTGTAATGTTGGCTTTTGTCTATTTGTTGGTAACCATCATTACCGGCTACATCATTGGATACAACAGCTATCAATTGAAACTGCTATTCATGATGGCCTGCAATCAATTTTTGGCATCATTTATCTTGTACCTTCGAAGTAATTTGGCCGGGCTACATCTATTTAAAACCGATAGTATCATATCCGTACTCGACCGATTAATGATGATAGGAATATGTGCCCTATTGCTTTGGGGTGGTATTACCAACGAGCAGCACCCTTTTAAAATTGAATGGTACATCTACAGTCAAACCATTGCTTACATTATAAGTGCGTTAATCACCTTGTTTATTGTAATTGATAAGGCCCGCCTTAAACGTTTGAAATGGAATGCTACTTTTTTTATCATGATTTTAAAGAAGAGCTATCCATACGCCATATTGGTATTGTTAATGACCTTTTACAATCGTATTGATGCCGTGATGCTTGAACGGATGTTGCCGGATGGAAAGGAGCAATCATCCATCTATGCCTCTGCCTATCGTTTGCTTGATGCCTCCAATATGATTGCCTACTTATTTGCGGGCTTGCTGCTTCCCATGTTTGCGCGGATGATCAAAATGCAACATAAGGTGGAAGAACTTGTAAGGTTATCGTTCTCACTATTGTTTGTGCTATCGATATCGGCAGCTTTGTTCTCAATGTATTTCAATACCGAAATCATGCAATTGCTTTACCATCATCATGTAACTGAATCTGCATCGGTATTATCGCTATTGATGTGTTGTTTTGTATTTGTTGCTACTACCTATGTGTTTGGCACCTTACTTACTGCCAACGGAAATTTAAAAATGCTCAATTCAATGGCTGCAGGTGGCATGTTACTGAATCTGCTGTTGAATATCATACTAATTCCTCATTACAAGGCCATGGGAAGTGCTCTAAGCAGTTTAATTACACAAGGACTTACAGCCTTGTTACAAGTTTATTTTGCTCAGCATATTTTTAAATTCAAAACAAACTATCGTTATCTTGGTTCACTATTGATATTTGCAATACTGAGTACGCTTACAACCCTTTTCTGTAAAATATATGTACAGGATTTAATTGTTTCTTTCATAGTTTGTATGGCGGCCTTTGCATGCTATGCGCTATTTTTGCGTATTGTGAGTTTCAAATCACTCAGGAAAGAATTAGCTACGGTATGAAACCAATTTCTACATAATTTTGATTCGAGTAACCAAGCTAAACACTGACACAATTAGCCGAAGATAAAATCGGCTACCAACCTTTCGGCATCAGAGAGCGCTTGTTGCATATCATCATTCAACAACACATAATCAAACTCTTCTGCAAATGCCATTTCCTTTTCGGCCTTAGCCATCCTGCGAGCAATACTTTCGGGCGTTTCAGTATCCCGTAACTTTAATCTATTTTCTAAATCTTTGATAGAAGGTGCCTTTACAAAAATAGAAAGCGCTTTGTCGGCATATATTTTTTTAAGGTTTAAACCACCCACAACATCCACATCAAAAATTACGTGATGTCCTTTTGCCCATATTCTTTCAATCTCACTTCTGAGGGTACCGTAAAAATGATTTTCATACACTTCTTGCCACTCTACAAAAGCATTCTCCTTAATTTTTTGTTTAAAATTATTTACTCCTATGAAGTAATAATCCTTTCCATCTTTCTCTCCTGCCCTCTTTTTGCGGCTGCATGCCGATACTGAAAATTCTATTTCTTTGAATTTAGAAAGTATATGATGCACAATAGTAGTTTTTCCTGCACCTGAAGGAGCTGAAAAGATAATTAGTTTGCCGGTTGGAGGATATTTCTCACTCATAAAACATTCATTAACTGTTCTTTAATTTTCTCGAGTTCGTCTTTCATTTGCACCACTGCTTTTTGCATTACAGCATCATTGGCCTTCGATCCTATGGTGTTCATTTCTCGCCCAATTTCTTGAGAAATAAACCCAAGCTTCCTTCCTGATGACTTTTCATTAAGCGTGGCTAAGAAATAATTACAATGTGTTTTAAGCCGCACCTTTTCTTCGGTGATGTCAATTTTTTCGACATAATAAATCAGCTCTTCTTCAAATCTATTTTGATTTATTTTTTCTTTTCCAATGGCTTCTTGCAGACCTTTTTTAATGCGTTCTTTGATATTCTTGAGTCTTTTTGAATCAGCTTGTTCAACCTTCTTCAGCAAGTTTAAAATAGTTTGAATGCGTTTTTCTAAATCCTTTGCTAGTGTTGCCCCCTCCGCCTTTCTGAAGTTATTGAATTGCGTTAAAGCTTGTTGAATGAGCTGTTTAATTTTTTTCATTTCATCTTCACTAACCTCAGCAATTTGTTGTTTAAACACATCGGGAAGAGTCATCACCATTTGAAGCAAACCTTGCTCAGTTGATTTCAGCTCTCGCGAAAAAGAAATTAACTCTTGGTAATAATTAGCGGCAAGCGCACGATTAAGAATCATTTTTCTATCGCTACTTTCACCATCAAAATAAATTTGCACATCAACCTTTCCCCTTTCAGCTACTGCTGCAATCAAGTTTCTGAGCTCTATATCCTTTTCGCGCAGCGATGGCGGAAGTCGCAGTCCAAGGTCTAATTGCTTACTGTTAACCGATTTCACTTCGGCCACAATCTGCTTTTCTTTCACATTGATTTTGGCTTTTCCAAAGCCTGTCATTGACCTTACTTGCATCATAAACATAGAAAATTGCGTGACAAAGTTATAACTAATACCAATGTGATTAGTTTTTTATTGCCATAATTTATAAATCTTATATTGGTAAATGCCGATTAAAAAATTACATCGGTATAAATATCATGCATCAGATATTCTTGTACCAAGTTATGGCGATATTAATTAAGTGAGTAAACTAAATTAATGGCTTAACTCACATTCCGCATTGAAAAACGCGGAACTGCTGAATTGCTTATTTTTCCGACTATTGAGTTGTGAATAAACGACAATAAAATTTGATGCATAAATCTTTTTAGAAATGCCCTATTGAATCATCAAAGATAATCATCACTATTCTCCACTTTCTCTGATTTTCTCTTCGACTTTTCGTTTTTCTTTTCGCCATCAAAAAACTTGTTTTCCTTTGCTTCAACAGGTTTTTTCTTATCAGTTGACCCCTTGGACTTATCAGTATGCTTCGAATCCTCCTCCCACTCTACTTCAAATTCACCCGATTTTTTGGGTTTCTGCTCCATTTTTGCTTTCAAGGAAGGATCATTTTTAAACAAGCCAAACTCATCTTTTAGGAGCTGTTTTACAGTCTGTTTTTCATTATTAATTTCATCCTTCACAAACTTTTTTAATTCTTTCTTATCAAACTTAATTACCGGATTTTCCATATTACCGGTCATGCTGATAAACAGTGTTGACTTGCCCTGCTCATCATCGTCATACTCATTGAATTCGTTTTCTCGTGGCGCTTCACGTTTTCTTTTTTTGCTCAGCAATTCATTCAGTGTTACCTTAAAATGATAGTCAATATTGTTATCAAAATCATGGGTGCCATTGCAGGATAGGTTCATGGCCGATGAGTTAATTTGAAATTGAGGAATACTTATTTTTCTATTGCTTATGGTGATATGATTCACCAATTCTTTGAACTTGATATGGCTTAATTCGTTCACCGAAACAAAACGCGATAGTTTGTTCAATGGTGTAAAATTATTTAATTCACCATCTATGATCGTTACCTCAGCATCTGCTAAAATACTCTCTTGGTTAACACGTTCAATGTTATACCAACTGCTTTTATACTTGATATCGGCCGATAGTTTCCCGGCAATATGCTTATTGGTAAGTGTGTTTTGGCCAAAATTATTGAGTTGCTGAAACAATTTATCGATACTTATTTTTGACAATTTTGCATCACAAATCAAATCGAATGACCCATTTTTTCTGATTTCAATCATTCCGTTTGCAGCAGCTTTGCCGTCCATTGAGTTGAAGTATAGCGAATCGAACCGAAATTTATTTTCCCTAAAATAAATCTCACCATTTACCTTGTTTGCAACAAACCGATCAAACTTAAATGCCGCTAATTTTGCCTTCAAACGTAAATCAAGATGATCTAAAAAACTATGCTGACTGTTTGCACTCTTATTGGTTGCGGCAGGGCTATTATTGAGCCAATCTTCCAACTCAAAGTTGTCGGAATTGAGATATGCCCTCAAGATGGCCTTGTCATTTTGATCAGAGAAGAGTACCCTATAATTAGATATTTCGCCATGCAAATCGATGCTTGACTTACCATGTGTAAAGATCAAATTCTTGAGCAATAAATAGTTGTCGTCAGCATATAAATCGGCCTCAATACCATCGTAGCTGAGTCGATCGTTAACAAATTGAAACTTACCGCCTGTTACCTGCATCACACCCGACAATTGCCCGGGCTTTGCCGTAGAAATGTCTTTTTGTTTCAGCTGTTCCAATGAGCAGGAAACACTCACATTAAAATTTACCTTGCCTTGTAAAATTGCAAAAGTATCGAGCTTGAGCATCTCTTTCATCTCATTCAATTCCAAACTTGCCTTCATTTTACCATCTATAAATGGCTGGGTAAAATCTACCATCGTAAATGCTCCTTCAATAGGACTTTGATTGACAAAAGCAGAAAAACCAGTTACATATAAGCCCGATGTTTTCATATTACTTTCTCTTCCATTACTGTAATATCCCTTGAGCATCAAATGCTTCACCTCAACTGCACTTTCTGTGTTCTCGAGGCGGGCATCATTGATACTGAAATCTACCTTGACCTTTGGCTGATTAGGTTTGCCTTTAATGCTCAAATCGAATGTAAACTTTCCTTCACTGCTGTAGTCATTAAATTTAGTGCGTGTTTTTTCGGGGAGAAAGGATAAAAATGACTGTATGTCTACATCCTTTCCTTTAGCGAAAAAATTAATGTTATCCTTATTAAAGGAACCACTTAATACCAGTTTTAGTTTTTCAATTACAGCCTCAGCATCGGTAAAGCTGAATACTTTGTTTTCTCTTACAAGTCCTATTTGCAGCTCTATTTGCTTTTGGGCTAAATATTGTTCTTGCTCAAGTTGCAAGTGATTTAGTTTTAATTTCGACTGCATGATTACCGCAAAATTCTCTTGATAGATTTCTCCCTTCATTTTTGCTTGATCAATACGCACCGATGTTGAAAAGCTCCGCTTTAAATCTGTATAATCTACCGTAAAATTTTTAACGCTTACATGACTCAATTTAAAACTAACTGCCTCTTTATGAGTAGTAGTATCAGTGCGCCAAAAGTGAAAATTATCCGACTGCTTTATATCGGTAAACAAATAAAGATTACCATCACTTACATTTATTTTACTGATGGTATAGTTGCCATAAAAGATATCCTTTAAATTGAATTGCAAACTTATTGTTCCTGCCTTAAATAATGTTTTTGGACACTGCTTTGTTTCCTCACCCTTATATATCGATTTGGCTTTAACATCATAGAAGCTTAAAGAAGCATGAGGGAAATTTCTGATGAGTGAAAATTTGATCTCGCCCACCTCTATCGGAGTGATCAACTGTTTATTGATTTGTGTGATGATTATTTTCTTTACCTGATCCTCGTATACAAGAGCAATTACCAATGCTGATACCAACAAAACAGATAAAAAAACAGCACAAGCAATTAAAATTTTCTTCAGCATAATAAACTCAAAGGTATTTGATATAGCAGATGCTATGCAGAACTTTAACGAATTATTTTAACCTACGACTGTTAAAAGCTGCAAACAAAAAGAGAGCACCCGCTATGAATGCTCTCTACCATTAAGCGCTAAATATTTATTAGTTGGAAACCGAAATGTTACCTTTCAAAGTTCCTTGTGTACCTTCCTTTAAGGTATAATCAAGGGTATAAACAAATATTCCGGTATTTACAATTCTTCCCTGATACTCGCCATTCCAACCATCATTCAAATTAGATGTTTCAAACATCAGAGTGCCCCACCTGTCAAATATCTTAAGTGCAAAATCTTTTACATTATTGCCACGAACAAAGAAGATATCATTTACGCCATCCTTATTAGGACTGAATGCATTGGGCACCCAAACATCGAATGTCCTAATTACTGTTACCACTACCGAGTCGGCAGCACTGCAATTGGTTGCAGGATCGGTTACAGTAAACGTGTAAGTGGTGCTTTCTTCAGGATTTGCCTCTGCAACGGTACAATCTGTGCAAGAAAGCGCTGTTGACGGTGTCCATAGGTAGGTTAGATTAGCCGCGGTTGTAGCCGTAAGTGTAGTTGATTCACCTTGCTGAATGGTCACATCATTGCTTAGAACAACTGTTGGGATAGGATTAACTTGAATGTTTAAGGAATTAGACAAAGCTGTATCGCTAGTGGTGCAGAGAAAATTACTTACCAAGGTGCAAGTCACGTTGGTATTGCTTGTAATTCCTGTAGCTGTAAATTGTGCATCAGTAGTGGTAAACGTGTTATTACCAACTTGCCAAATATATTGCGGTGATGTACCACCAAAATTAGCGGTGGCTGTAAATACAATCTGCTGACTCTCACAAATGATATTCTTATCAGCACTAATGCTTACTGTTGGTGTGGCAAGATTTGTCACCGACATGGTCACAATATTTGAAATTACCGTTATAGGAGATGCGCAAGGTTGATTACTAATTAACTGCAAAGTTACATTGTCGGCATTTTGAAAATTACTCGTTGCGAAGGTTGCATTAGTAGCTCCTGCAACTGCATTACCATTAATAAACCATTGATATTGCGGATTAGTTCCGCCACCCGTTACAGTTGAGGTAAACGTTACGTTTTCGCCAGTACAAATTTGTGTTGCTGATGCAGTAATATTAACAACAGGTGTAACTACAGGATTTACTGTAATTACTATTAAATTTGAAGTTGCAGTTTGTCCGGCCAAACAACTCGAAGATGGCGTAAATACAGCAGTTATTTGATCGTTGTTATTAAGCGTGTTGGAGCTAAATAACAAACCTGTTCCACCAATCACTGCGGTACCATTTACAAACCATTGTATCACATCACCGGTGTTGCTTGAGTTGGGCGATGCCGTAAAGTTTACATTTTCACCAGCACAAATGGTTGTTACACTGGCAGTGATAGCTATCGATGGTGAGGGAGGTGTTGGCACAACCTCAACATCAAGAGATACATTTCCAGCACACTGACCCGGATCAGGTGTAAAAGTGTAGGTGCTTATGCCAACCGTGCCTGTATTGATAACTGCCGGATTCCATGTACCTGATATAGGAGGGTTATTGTTTGAAACAGCTGGCAAAGAAGGAGCCGTAACACCTTGACAAACGGGCGGAATATTATTAAAGGTAGCTGTGATGCTATTTGTTACCACAATATCCATACTTGTATTGGTAGCACATTGATTTGGGTCGGCAGTAAAGCTGTAAGTTGTAGTTCCGGGCACAGCAGTATTAATAGCCGCAGGAGACCATGTTCCTGTAATGGCAGGGACATTGGTTGAGGCAGCAGGTAAAATAGGCGCAGCGCTTCCAATGCAAAGCGGACCAATTAATGCAAATGTTGGTGTAATAGATGAGGCAACCGTAATATCGATGGTTGTAGGTACTGCACATTGTCCGCCATCAGGAGTAAAAGTGTAGGTAGAGGTTCCTGCTACCGAAGTGTTGATAACGGCAGGGCTCCAAGTTCCCACAACTGCAGGTGTATTTGTAGAAAACAAGGGAAGAGCCGGAGGAACAGCACCAATACACAGCGGCCCTATGGCATTAAAAGTTGGTGTAACAGTTGGAGGTGTAACAATGATATCTACGTTGTATACCGATGCACATTGACCTGCATCAGGTGTAAAAGTATAAGTGGTAGTTCCCGCATTAGTTGTGTTAATGCTCATAAAAGGCGTCCATGATCCTGAAATTGGAGGTACGTTAGTTGAATTTTGAGGCAACAATACCGTTGGTGATCCTTGACATACAGGGCCAATAGCAGAGAATGTGGGGGTGATAGAATTGGTTATCTCTATTGACATTGTTGCTGGTGTAGCACACTGACCTGCATCAGGGGTGAAAGTATAGGTAGCGATACCAACCGAAGCTGTATTGATTGTTGATGGACTCCAAGTACCATTAATGGCCGGGGTATTGGTTGAAGATAATGGCAATGAAGGCGCAACCGAGCCAACACAATGCGGACCAATTTGAGCAAACGTTGGCGTCAC
>JALRAS010000077.1:12860-13098 GCA_023262495.1 Bacteroidia bacterium
GCATCTACCGTAATGCTGAGTGTGGCTGTATTGGCGCACTGACCTGCATTGGGGGTAAAGGTATAATTAGCAGTTCCGGGTGTTGCGGTGCTCACCGGAGGTGCCCATATACCATTGATTCCATTATTGGAGGTGGCAGGCAAGATAGGTGCTGTAGCATTTTGACAAACATTGGGAATAGCTGTAAATGTTGGCGTTACAAGTACATCTACTGTAATGCTGAGTGTGGCTGTATTGG
>JALRAS010000078.1 GCA_023262495.1 Bacteroidia bacterium
CAGCAAGATAGATCATGATAGCCACTGACCCAAACACAGGGATGGCAGGCTCCACAGAACGATCATACATGGCAGGTGTTTTACCCGATTACGATAAAGAAAGAGTACACGTATCAGACATTAAGAAATTGATTACTTGGTACAATTTGCTCGAAAAAAATGGTATGCTCACCGCAGAAGAAACTGCTAAAGTGGAAGAAACTGCCGACAAAGCTGCAGAAGAAAAGCCAATAGTTAAAAAAGCCGCAAGCAAAACAGCAGCAAAGGCAAAGCCTGACAATGCCAGTGCAAAAGCCAATACCAAAGGAGCCAGAAAAACTGTTACTGTTAGAAAAACAGGTGCTTAAAAATTACAACCTTAACTACAAGTCAAATGCTGTGAATCATTTCACAGCATTTTTAATTTAAAAAAATCGCTACATGAATACAGCAAGCAACCGTATACTACTACCTCAAAACTTTGAACTGCATACCTGGGAGGATCTTAAACCCTACTATGAAAAATTGATGAATGCCCCCATCAACAATATGCAAGTGCTCGAAGATTGGATGCTACAGCGCAGCGAACTTGAGGCATATGTATCCGAAGATCTCGGCAAGCGATACATAGCCATGACATGCAATACTGCCGATCAACAAGCAGTAGATTCATACACGTTTTTCATTGAGAAAATTCAACCCGAAATTGCCCCATTTAGCAACCTGCTCGATAAAAAGCTAATCGATTGTTCATTCAGCACCTCGCTCGATCCACAACTATATGGCATTTATATGCGCAGTGTAAAAATGAATATAGCCATTTTCAGAGAAGAAAATATTCCGCTGTTTACTGAATTAAATAATTTGGCACAGCAATTTAGCAGCGTATCTGGCGCCATGAGCGTAACTATTGACGATAAAGAAATGACACTGCCACAAGCAGCCAAATTACTTCAACTCAACGATAGAGAAAAACGCAAGCAAGTTTATGAAACCATTGCGCAACGCAGAGCACAAGCACGTGAAGAGCTCGATCTTATTATGGACAAAATGGTGCAACTTAGGCACCAAGTAGCCATCAACGCAGGATACGCAAATTTCAGAGATTATATGTTTGATGCCCTCGGTCGCTTTGATTATAAGCCCCAAGATTGCTTTAATTTTCACGAATCGGTAAAAAAATATATTGTACCTGTTTTAGATGAGCTCGATTTAAAAAGAAAACAAACACTCCATGTTACCAGCTTAAGGCCTTATGATTTTGAGGTAGACCCAGAAGGGCTTGAACCCCTTAAACCATTCACAGGAGCCAAAGACCTCATCGGTAAAACACATGAAATATTTGAAATACTCGACCCGTTTTTTGCGCAGTGCCTAAGCAATATGGAGGAGCTCAACTTACTCGATCTCGAGAGTAGAAAAGGCAAAGCCCCCGGTGGCTATCTTTACCCATTGCCATTAACGGGTGTTCCTTTTATATTCATGAATGCTGTTGGTTCATTGCGCGATTTGGTAACTATGGTGCACGAGGGCGGACATGCCATACATTCATTTTTAAACCGAGATTTAAAGCTTAACGATTTTAAAAATGTTCCATCAGAAGTAGCAGAGCTGGCAAGCATGAGCATGGAGCTCATCAGCATGCAGCATTGGCAAAAGTTTTTTAATAACCCGGCCGATTTGCAGCGGGCCCGCATGGAGCAGTTAGATGACATTTTACGCACCCTACCTTGGGTAGCCGCTATCGATAAATTTCAACATTGGATGTACTGCACCCCACAGCACAATGCCTCGCAACGACAGCAAGCATGGATTGATATTTACAACGAGTTTGGCGGAAAACATACCGATTGGATTGGCTATGAAGATAACAAAGCCTTTATGTGGCAAAAACAACTACACCTTTTTGAAGTGCCTTTTTACTATATTGAATATGGATTTGCCCAACTTGGAGCTATTGCCATGTGGCGCAATTACTTGCAAAACGGACCTCAAGCCATTAATCAATACAAAAATGCACTAAGTTTGGGTTACACCAAAAGCATTGGCGAAATATACCAAGCAGCAGGCATCAAATTCGATTTTTCCGAGGCATGGATTGCCGAGCTTTCCACTTTTGTGCAGGCACAAATGAAAGCATGATGATGAGGGCGCATCCTCCTGCTCAATTTTATTGCAATAAGAACAGCTCATAATGCCAGCCCAAAAAAATTGGCAGCAGGTCGGGCTTTCGCTCATATCTTTTTTTCGCAACGCACAAAGCAACCCTAAAAAAAGGATAATCCGCTCTATCCCTTGCGCAAAAAACGTATACCAATTGCATTTATTTTTTAGTCCAACTATTAAATATGCCATAGTTTATGCCGATAATACTTGAAAATAGTACAATCAGGCAATGCCGAAATTGGACTATATTGAAAGTGTAATCGGTATTATGATGCCAAGGCGATTGAGAAAGTATAGTATCAATTTCAAGTATACCAAAGGTAGATTTAGGCGTTATATTCTGGTGCTCACCGTTGAGAATTTTTTCTTTAGTCGTAAAAAATAGCCTTCAAAATATTGATATGATAGGATTGATACAACTACGGTAATAATTAAAGCAATGACCGAGGCCAAAGCAAAATTGAGTGGATATCCCAAATAGGGAATCCCAATTTTATCAAACACAACACGCACCAAAACAGCAATAATTGGATGATAAAAATACATCCCGTAGGTATACTTACCCAAAAATGACAAATAAGACTTTTTCCCATCATTATTTACAACCGTGTAGAGCACAAAATACAGATAAAAAACAGGCAGTAAAATCAAGCTAATTGTATTACTTGATGCATAATTTTCGGTGTACAACATAGTGGCACACGTCAAAATTACAATCACAAAAAGCCACCTTCTTTGCGTGATGAATGATGCCAGTATGACCTCGCGATATTTATCAAAAAATAAAGCCCCAATACAACCCGTCATTAAATAATTTAAATTACAAATAGTGGAGAAATAGAGGAAATATGGATTTAAAATGATGCTCGCAATCAACACAATGAAACAAAATAAAATCAAACGATCTTTTTTGTAAAAGAGAGAGAATGCTATGGGCCAAAACAAATAAAATTGCTCTTCAATAGCCACACTCCAGGCAATTACAACATGAGTAGAAAAACAATTATTATTTTCAATAATGTTAAAATTATTGAGAAAAGTAAGATTCATCAAGTAACTGCCGCAAAATTCAAATACGCTTGTTAGGTTGGGTAAAACAAACAAGCCCAAAATCATGATCAAATAATACAAGGGCCAAATGCGTAAAATCCTCCTTAAATAAAAATTTTTTATGTTAATACCTTGTTGCTCACGGTGCTCATGAATCAATAAATGCGTAATTAAAAATCCACTGATTACGAAAAAAATATGCACCCCATTAATGCCAGTTTCAAAAAAAGGATTCAAGAATATTCTCCACGAGTCATTTTTCCACCGATCAAAGCAGGAAACAAAGTTATGTGACCAAAAAACCAGAAAAAAAGCAATGAATCTAAGACTATCAAGTTTTGGAAAATAGATCATGAAAATTGAGTGTGCAAATGATTATTTTTGAGGATTGAGTAATCTAAAGTAATCGCAAATAAACTAATATTTTGCTAAATAATTCAGCAATAATTAAATATTAGCCCTACCCCCCTTTAGTTTGTGCGCGAGGGATTGAACCAATTGTTTGAGCTCTTTTTGCTGCGCAGTAGTTAGCCAAGTCAAAAAAGCGAGTGGTGAAAGCCCGGTTACACTGCTTATTTTTTATCGTACTTAAATGAGTTGATTCAACTTGATTAAAAAATAAGCAGGGTAACGCGCCCTTAAAAAGATTTTTAATTTACAAGATATATAAATGCGTGTAGCTGGTAATGATTTTTTTTAGCTGCTTTGCCATAATTTTAGATATTTGCATTCCCTTAAAAAAACTTACTAAAAGTCATGCTAAACCACATAGAAGGTAAACTGCTTGAAAAATCGCCCACACATGTTGTAATTGATTGCAATGGAATGGGTTATATGCTCAATATTTCGCTTAATACTTACTCAAAAATTCAACAAGTTAATAACCCGGTAAAACTACTGACACATGTTTCGGTTAATCAAAATGATTTTACACAAACAGCTTTTGGTTTTTTTGAAGAAAGTGAGCGGGTGCTTTTCCGTCAACTCATTTCAGTATCGGGTGTTGGATCTGCGGCAGCACGAATGTTTTTATCGAGCTACAACCCGCTGGAATTAACCCAACACATTATCAATGGAAACGTTGGGGCCCTTAAAAACGTAAAGGGCATTGGCGAAAAAACTGCACAACGTATCATTGTTGACCTTAAAAATAAAGTAGGAAAAAATGAAACATTGCCTGATTTTACTTTCAATCCAAACAATAAATTGAAGGAAGAAGCGTTATCTGCTCTTGTAATGTTAGGATTTGTAAGAAATACAGCCGAAAAGGCCGTTGATAAGGCCATTGCCACGCTTGGTGCAAATGCGGCAGTGGAGGATGTAATCAAATTGGCCCTGAAATCGCTGTAGTAATTAATTTCAGTGAGACTCTTTAAAAGTTTAAATACCATTTTGTTTCTGTCAGTTGTCCCAATGATGACGATTGTTTTGGGCTCAGCTGCCGTGCTAAAACCTATGCACAAAAGAGTGGTTCGCAACTTTGCAGCCCCTGCTGATACCGGCAAAAAAGAAAAACCTCGTTTCCCGGGAACCGACAACAATTACGACCCCACCGATATTGACCCACCACAAAACCTACAACTTAAAGATCCGGCCAACCTGAAAACCGACATTGAGTACGATTTTAAAACCGGCAATTATGAATTTGAACAAAAAATGGGCGGTGTCAATTACCGTAATCCATCCTACATGACTTTTAAAGAATACTTGGACTATGACATGTCGAAACAAATTGACAACTACTGGAAACAGCGTCATGAGGCCGAGCAGGTTAATGCCAGCAAAGGATTAATCCCAAAAATTTTAATCAACAATGAGGCATTTGACCGCATTTTTGGTGGCAACACCGTTGATATTAGACCACAAGGTGCTGCTGAACTTATTTTTGGCGTAAACACCTCAAGAACCGAGAATCCGGCCATTGCCGAAAACCAAAGAAAAATAAGCACCTTCGACTTTAATCAAAAAATTCAAATTAACCTGTTGGGAAAAATTGGTGATAAGCTGAAAGTAACCACCAACTACAATACCGAAGCGGCCTTTGATTTCGAAAATCAAATGAAATTAGAATACACCGGATATGAAGACGAAATTCTTCAAAAAATAGAAGCCGGAAACGTAAACCTGCCGCTTACCGGATCGCTAATTACTGGAAGTCAAAGTTTGTTTGGGTTAAAGGCCCAAATGAGATTTGGAAAAACAAATGTAACCACCGTTTTTTCTGAGCAGCGCGGCAAAAAGCAAGAAGTAAACGTACAAGGAGGTGCGCAAATACAGCGCTTTGAGGTTACTGGTGATAACTACGAAGCTAACAGGCATTATTTTTTGGCTCATTACTTTCGCGACCGCTATGACAGTGCTATGGCTAACTTGCCGCTTATTACCTCAAACGTTAACATTACTAAAATAGAGGTTTGGATTACCAATATTAGTGGAGCAGTTGATAATACCCGTAATATTTTAGCACTTACCGACTTGGGAGAGGCAAGAAGAACATCGGACCCCGCAAATCCTGCTAATCAAAATCAAACGTGGTATGCCGACCAGTTTATTGACCCACCAATAGGAGGGAGTATAATACCATACCCCGACAATGCAAGATCAAATAATTTATACGCCAAGCTAACTACACCGGGGGCTTTTGACAGCATCCGAAATATCTTTCAAGCCCCAAATTTGTTGGCTATTTATAATACAGGCTTTAATCCTGTTTTTTCTCCTGTTCGAGATTACGAGATACTCGAGAACTCCAAAAGATTACAACCTTCTGAGTACAATTTTAATCCTCGATTAGGTTTCTTGTCGCTCAATCAAGCGCTCAATAATGGCGAGGTTTTGGCAGTGGCTTATCAATACACCGTTGGTACTGAAACATATCAGGTAGGTGAATTCTCCACCGATGGTATTGCCGCACCAAGGGCCTTGTTTGTAAAGTTACTCAAACCATCTAACGTAAGAGTTAAACTACCTATTTGGGATTTGATGATGAAAAATGTTTATTCTATTGGAGGATACAACATTGATGTAAAGGATTTCAAACTCGATATTTTTCATGCTAATTTGCAAAAAGGGGTAGATTTAAATTACATACCCGAGGGCTCGGTAAACAAAAAGGTTTTGGTTCAGGTTTTGGGGATGGATAAAATAAACAATCAGCTCGAAAGGATACCAGATGGTTATTTCGATTTTATTGATGGTGTAACAATCAACAAGTCTAATGGAAGGGTTTATTTCCCCGTGGTAGAGCCATTTGGTAGTTACCTCAGGAGTCAGTTTACCTCAAGCGAACAGGCGATTGCCAATAAATATGTTTTTCAAGAGCTCTATGACTCAACCAAAACAGCGGCACAACAAATTCCCTCAAAAAATCGTTTCAAAATAAGGGGTCAATATTCATCGGCATCGGGCTCAGATATAGCGCTCAACGCAACTAACATACCACAGGGTTCGGTTACGGTTACGGCAGGCGGAGCCGTTTTGCAAGAAAATGTTGACTACACGGTAGATTATTCCCTGGGCAGGTTGAAAATAATTAATGAAGGCGTGCTTGCCTCCAATCAGCCTGTAAAGGTTCAATTAGAGAGCCAAAGTTTGTTTAACATTCAACGGAGAAGGATGCTAGGCTTACATTTTGATCACAAGGTAAACAAAGACTTTACCTTTGGTGGAACAATCATGAATTTGAGTGAGCGACCGCTGACACAGAAGGTAAACATGGGTGATGAACCTATCAATAATACCATCTGGGGACTTGACGCCAATTACAAAACTGAAGTCCCGTGGCTTACTACATTAGTGGATAAAATACCATTTATTGATACCAAAGAAAAATCTACCCTGAGCTTGCAGGGAGAATTTGCTCATTTAATACCCGGTCACAATAGAGCAGTTACAAGAGAAGGAAACTCTTATATAGATGACTTTGAAGGCAGCCAAGCGCTGATTGATATCAAAGCGGTTCAGAATTGGAGTATTGCCAGTATACCACAAGGCCAGCCCGACTTATTTCCCGAGGCAACGCTAAATAATGATTTGAGAGTAGGTAATAACCGAGCAAAACTTTCATGGTATGTTATTGACCCGCTATTTTTTAGAAGCAATAGTCTTACACCCGATCACATCAGAAATGACCTAGTTGCTCAAAGCAACCATTTTACCCGCGAAATTTTGGAGACAGAAATTTTTCCGAATAGAACCCCTCAAAATCCCCAAATTACCAACTTGCCTGTGCTTGACCTTGCCTTTTATCCCAACGAGAGAGGACCATACAATTACGATGTAAATCCCGGCACATTTTCGGCCGGACTCAATATTGACGGAAAGCTGGCTGCACCGAGCACAAGATGGGGGGGCATGATGCGTAAAATTGATAACAATGACTTTGAAACCACCAATATTGAGTACATCCAATTTTGGTTGATGGACCCGTATAATGAAGACAATCCAACACCCAACACTACCGGTGCATTGTATATCAACCTAGGCGATATTAGCGAGGATATTTTGAAAGACTCTAGGAAGTCATTTGAAAATGGTCTCCCAATTTCGGATAATATACCTGATCCAAATTTGTTTGATTCCACCAAGTATGGTTTGATACCTGTTGTTCAACAAGTAGTAAACGCATTCGATAATAACCCCGATTCGCGAAGGTTTCAGGATGTGGGAATGGATGGCTTATCAAATGAAGATGAAAGAACCTTTTTTGATACCGCTTACGTTTCTAAGGTGGTAACTAAATTTGCAGGGACTAATCCAGCAGCGCCAGCTATTTTAAATGCACAAAGCGACCCTTCAGCCGATGATTTTAAATACTTTAGAAGTAGCACATTCGATGCCGCTGAAACACCTATTTTAGAAAGATACAAAGAATTCAGAGGTTTAGAGGGCAACTCATCGATAGAACAACCCGATGGATACCCTATCACATCTACCACTTTGCCCAACGTTGAAGACATCAATCGTGATAACAACCTCACCTACAATGAAGCATACTATCAATATAAAATTAAGATAGATCCCAATAGTATGCAAGTTGGGCAAAATTATATTACGGATGTTTTAACTACTAATGTACAAACAAGAAATGGGACACGCTCCATCAAGTGGTATCAGTTTAAAGTACCATTAAGAAATCCTGAAAGAGTTGTAGGAGGCATAGCCGATTTTCGTTCTATACGATTCATGAGAATGTTTTTAAAAGGATTTGATCAACCTATTATTTGCCGGCTCGGACGCCTCGATTTAATAAGAGGCGATTGGAGAAAATATCTTTTTGATTTAAGGTATCCTGGCGAGTATATACAACAAGATGATCAGAGTCAAACTGAATTTGAAGTTGCTGCCGTAAATATTGAAGAAAATGGCAACAGAATACCAATCAACTATGTGGTGCCACCGGGCATCAGACGTGTTATCGATCAAAGCACAACTAACCTGCGACAGCTCAACGAGCAATCACTTGTGCTTAAAGTATGTAATCTTCAGGATGGTTTCAGTAAGGCGGCTTATAAAACAATGTCGATAGATGTTAGAAGGTACAAGCGCCTAAAAATGTTTGTGCATTTGGAAGCAAGAGGAGAAGAAGCCGCCCTAAAGAAAGAGGACCTCCGCTTTTTTATGCGTATCGGTACCGACTTCGACCAAAACTATTATGAGTACGAAATGCCGATAGTGCCAAGTGCTTGGAATAACAACGAACCTAACGCTATTTGGCCAACAGAAAATGATTTGGAGGTTGTTTTTAAAACACTCACCGATGCTAAAGTAAAAAGAAACTTTGCTACCAGCGATATTAATACACCATTCAGAACTAGAGATAGTGCTAGCACCTATCCCGACAGATATATTACTGTTGTGGGAAACCCCAACCTAGCTGCGGTTAAAACAATCATGGTTGGGATTAGAAATCCTAAAAAAAACACACCCGGAGATGCTGATGACGGCCTACCAAAATGTGCCGAGATGTGGGTAAATGAATTACGCTTGACCGATTTCGACCAAAAAGGTGGCTATGCTGCAACCGCCCGATTACAGGCAAAACTAGCCGATTTTGCAGATGTAAGTGCAGCAGGAAATTGGCGCACCCAAGGTTTTGGCGGTGTTGAACAGAAAATATTGGAGCGAAGCATGGACAATTTACTTTCTTATGAAGTTTCATCCACCGTTAAGCTTCAAAAGTTTTTTCCCGAGGCGTATAATATTTCTTTGCCAATGTACGTGAGTCTTTCCGAAACGTTCGTTAACCCTCAGTGGAACCCACTAGACCCCGATGTAACGATGAAAGATTATAAATCAAACTACGGTGCTGATCCAGAAAGAAGAGATTCAATTGTAAGCATAACAAGAGACTACACGAAACGAAGAAGCATAAACTTTACCAACGTAAAAAAGAACAAAGCAAAAGGGAAAACCAAAAGTCATATTTACGATATTGAAAATTTTTCGGTTAGTTATGCATACAGTGAAATATACAGAACCAGTTTCTTAATTGAAGCCGACAGTACAATCAACTACAGGGCGGGTTTGGCATACAACTTTAACAACAATCCTAAAAACTACAAGCCACTCTCAAAAGTCAAGTTCTTAAAGAATGAGGTATTCAAAATTATTACCGATTTCAACTTTAACTTGATGCCCTCTCGAATTGGAGTAAGAACCGATTTTGATAGAATGTATAACGTAAACAAACCAAGAAACACCACACCTAACTCCGATATCATTATTCAACGGAACTACAACAAACTCTTTACTAATGTGCGTAATTTTGATTTTAAATATGACTTAAGTAAAGCTATTTCATTCGACTTTTCTGCAACAACTAATGCACGTATCGATGAAATTCAAGGAAAAAGATGGAAGGACTTTAAAGGACCAAATGATGCTGACACCATTAAGGTTATCCGAGACTCTCTTAACTCGAGCCTGCGTAACTTTGGACGCATCACCAACTATCATCAAACAGCCAACTTAAACTGGAATTTACCTATCAATAAATTACCTTACCTCAACTGGATTACGGCAACAGCCAAGTACTCTGGCAATTATGATTGGATTGCAGCAACGCCTGCTCCAGCTGAATTTAATTTAGGCAATAATATAATCAACTCCAACAATCAGCAAATAAATACCAACGTTAATATGGTTACGTTATACAATCGTATTCCATATTTTAAAAAGATTTTAAGCGGTAAAAAAGGTGGAGCCAAGGAACCACCAAAAAACGACTCAAAAGGGAAGGCCACCGACAAAAAAGTGGAAGACAAAAATAACAAAGCAAAAGAGGATACAGCCAAGAAAAATAATATCTTTTTGGAAACATTGGCACGTTTGGTTATGACCATTAGAACAGGCTCTGCATCCTACACCAAAACAGAGGGAACAAATCTTCCCGGATTCCTGCCAACTACAAAATACCTAGGCATGGCAGACAACTCAGGAAATACAAGGCTCGCTCCGGGCTTAGGATTTGTGTTTGGAGCACAAGACCCCGCTTTTTTATCCACAGCCAGGGCTAATGGATGGATTAGTCAAAATGAAAACTTGAATACAACTTTCACCAATTCCTCAAGCGAAAATTTAACTGCACGGGTCAACCTTGAGCCGTTCAAAGATTTAAAGATTGAGTTGAATGCTACAAGATCATCATCCTTAAATAAATCGGGGATCTATCGTTACAGCCCTAATGACGAAAATGCAGACCAATATGGCTTCATCACACAAAGTCCGATGGAAACAGGTAACCATAGCATTTCAATCATTACCTGGAAAACTGCCTTTAAAAGCTTTGACAAAAACACCTATGCTTCCGAAACATTTGAAACCTTTAGACAGAATAGAAAAACCGTTTCAGAAATACTAGGAACCACTCCGGGAAATTTCTCCGAAGGAGTGGACAGCGGTGGTTTTTATGATGGTTACGGACCAAACGCGCAAGAAGTACTCATTCCCGCTTTTATTGCTGCCTACACAGGCAAAAGTGTGAATGAAGTCGGCACCTCCCAATTTCCATCAATACCTCTACCTAATTGGAGAGTTACTTATGATGGTTTGACCAAAATTGATAAAATAAAAAAGCATTTTAAGTCATTTACACTGAGCCATGCTTATCGGTCAACCTATAATGTAGGCGCATTTACTACCAATCAGTTTTTTAAAGATTCTCTAAACGAAGGTTTCACAGGAAGGAGGGATTTTAACGATAACTTCCGGCCACAGAAAGAAATTCAAATTGTAACTATTTCTGAGCAGTTCTCACCTTTACTATTGCTCGACATGACCTGGACAAACAGCCTTATCACAAAGATTGAGCTAAAGCGAGAAAGAAACCTTTCTATGAGTTTAACCAATGCGCAGCTCACCGAAATGAGAACGAATGAAATTGTTACAGGGCTTGGCTATCGTTTTAAGGATGTGGTGCCGCCATTCGCTAAAAAATTCAAATTCAAGGTAAAAAGTGATTTGAATTTAAGAGCCGACATTTCATTCAGAAGAAATCAAACATTGATCAGAAAAGTTGTGGAAAACCTCACACAACCAACTGCCGGACAAAATGTAATTTCAATAAAAGTTTCAGCTGATTACATCATCAACGAAAAACTCAACCTGCGTATTTTCTACGACAGAATCATTACTACACCACTCGTTAGTACCACCTTCCCTACCTCAAATACCAATAGCGGTATCAGTTTAAGATTTACTATTGCTCAATAGTGGTGACTGCTTTGGTCTTGTCAATACAATCAAGAGTACAAACACAATCATACCATAAAATCCATGAATAGCCGATTGACCGCTAAGCAATGATAATATATTGCCATCATTATAGGCATCATTACTTTTTGAAATCAGGTAGGTTAAAATGTTATCCTGCAATTCAGGCACCGAGTATAACACCGTAAGTTTTGCTAACATGGTACAAAATAGTCCGTAACAACAAGTGAACCAAAACACAAACTTATTTTTTCCAAACGAGGCAGATTGTATAACGCAATAAATGAGCAACACCGATACCGCCATTAAATGTCTGGGTCCGTAGGACCAACCTCCCTCCCACGCAGCATGCGAGGAGATAAACAATAAGGTAAGCAAAAAAGGCAACAGGATGGGATGCAACAACAACGATTTGACTCTTATTTGAGCCAACATCAACTTATCAGTAAATAGGTTATAGATTGCGTAAATCAGAACCGGGGCATAAAAAAGAATACCTCTGCTTTCCGAAAATAGTAAACCGTATATGGCCTTTAATTTGGGAAAGCTTAACCCATAGGTTGACTTTTCGGCAACCACAAAATTATCGGCAACAAACAAGTAAAGCATTTTAAAAGGACTTCCCGTAAAGTAATAGTTATAGCAAAGGATAAATAACAATGAAGGAGCAAATCCAATCAATGCAAGCAAAAGATTTACAATTTTTTTGTTTCGAACAGCATCAATGAATAACCAAGCTATAAAAATCCAAACAGTTGTGTACTCTGTTAGAAATGACAAGCCGCAAAAAATACCAACCCAAAAATATTTTTCTTTCTCAAAAAAAATGTAGGCCATAAGGCAACATGCGGCAGCAAGCACATGTGCAAAAAAAGTGCCGCTAAAAACAAATACAAATGAACTAAGCAGAGCAACTACCGCCATTAAAACAAGGTGTTCACGCTGCTGTGAAACCAATGTTTTAATCAACATAAACATTATCCACAGAAAAGGTAATATGCCACAAATAAAAGCGCCAGTGATGTAAATTGCTCGGCCATAGTAACTGCCCTGTTCACTATGCACCATACCCAATAATTTTAACAATCCAAAAAAAGGCAGCGTAAGCATGCTAGGTAGCGGTGCCTTGTCCATGTAATAGTTACCATTTACCATACTAATGTCAATGGTTTTATCCTTGTACTT
>JALRAS010000079.1 GCA_023262495.1 Bacteroidia bacterium
TTCTTGTTCTTTTTGTCTTGAAACAAAAAGAACCAAAAAATTCAAGGCTGCGTGAAAATTGGCTAAAAAATAAAATGAAAGGCTAAAAGAAAAGAACTCGCTGGCGCTCAAACAGCTTTTCTTTTCCTCCTTTAAGTAATCACAATTCAATCTCTACATTTCAACGTTTTATTCAGTTAACGCCTTTCATTTTATTTTTCTTAACGCCATTTTCACAAGGCCGAAATCTTTGATTTGATTTAGAAAACCGGCTACTGAATTTTTATGTAAACGCTTTGTTAGCATTTGTGCCAAACCTAAATTAATGAGAAGTAGTTACGGATGCAACACACCTGTGATTTTATACCGATAACTCTTTGAGTTTATGATGAAAAGGGCAATCTCGCATGGTAGGATTTGCAATCAATTGGTTCAATAAGTTGAATTACCACTATTTCAGCGATTGCACATATACCAATTCGGAACATGGGTTAAATTAGTATAATCGTTAAAAAAATTTAAGGTCGCAATCTTAAATCATTCTATATTTGCCTTCTTTTTTTAATGAGCATTTTATATTATGGATAAAAATACAGTTATTGGTTTATTGTTGATTGGCGGACTGCTGATTGGTCTTAGTATTTACAATAGTCCAAGCAAGGAGCAACTTGCACTTCAAAAGAGGTATCGCGATTCTATTGAACTTGTAAGCAACGCCTCTCAAAAAGCCAACGCACAGCAAGTTATTGCCAACGAGGTCATCAAACAACAAGCAGCATACAGCGACTCAACGCAAACCGACTCCATACGCAACATTGAATTGCAAAAAAAATACGGTGACTTTTACGCTGCGGCCACCGGAGAGGAAGAAACCTACACCATAGAAAACGAATTATTAAAAATTAATATCAGTAATAAGGGAGGCCGCATTACTTCAGTAATACTTAAAAATTACCGTACACACGATAGTTTACCGCTTACCATTGCTGATAAGGATTCTTCTGCATTTGCGCTTTTGCTTAACAATGCCAATAAAAACATCAATACACAAAACTATTTTTTTACGCCCCAGCAACCGGCATTTTCGGTTAGCGGCAGCAGTAGTAAAAGTTTTTCGCTCCGCATGAATGTATCTCCCGAGCGTTATTTAGAATACATATACACCTTAAAAGGAAACAGCTATTTATTTGATTTTAAAATAAATATGATTGGGTTGGCCGATGTGGTTTCAAACAAAGAAAGCATTCGCATAGATTGGAGAGAAAGAGCCCTTTCTACCGAAAAATATAAGGACGGAGAAACCAATGCCTCAACCATCTATTATCAGCTGCAAGAGGAAAAAGAAACCGATTACCTTACCGAAACAGGCGATCAAGAAGAACAGTTGGACCAAAAAATAAATTGGGTTGGATTCAAGAAACAATACTTTACTAGTGTGCTTGTGGCCAAACAAGGATTCAACAATAGTAAACTCGAAACCAAAAGTTTAATCGGTTCAAAAAAGTACACCAAAGAATTCAAAGCATCCCTCGAATTACCATACACAGCGAGCAATTTGGTGAGCTACGATTTTTCATACTATGTTGGTCCTAATCATTTTCAAACCTTAAAGGCCTTTGACATGGGCTTTGAAAAACAAATTCCGCTTGGATGGGGCATCCTGGGTTGGATCAATCGCTTTGCTGTGATTCCTGTGTTTAATTTTTTGGATAGTTTAAATTGGGGCTATGGACTCATTATTTTGGCACTCACCCTACTCATTAAAATAGTATTGCTTCCGCTCACCTACAAGGCATATATGAGCACTGCCAAGATGAAGGTGCTGAAGCCCGAAATGGACGAAATCAATGCTAAATTTGAGAAAGAAGATCCAATGAAAAAGCAGGCAGCGGTGATGGAATTATACCGCAAAGCGGGCGTAAATCCCTTGGGTGGATGCTTGCCTGTATTGTTGCAAATGCCCATCTTGTTTGCCATGTTCAGATTTTTTCCGGCCTCTATTGAGCTCAGACAAAAAAGCTTTTTATGGGCCACTGACTTATCGACTTACGACTCTATTTACGACTTGCCGTTCAACATTCCTTTTTATGGCGATCATGTGAGTTTATTTACCTTATTGATGACCATTTCTACCTTGCTTTACACACGCATGAACAGCAGTCAGTTTACCGGAAATGCGCAAATGGAAAGCATGAAATGGATCATGTACTTAATGCCGGTAATCTTTTTGGGAGTATTCAATAATTACTCAGCCGGATTGAGTTATTATTATTTCTTAGCCAACATGATGACCTTTACCCAACAAGCAATCATCAAGCGATTGGTGAATGAAGATGAAATTCATAGAAAAATTCAAGAACACAAGAAAAAGCCCGCAGCAAAAAAATCAGGTTTTCAGGCAAGATTAGAGGAAATGGCCAAGCAAGCACAAGAGCGTCAGAAGCAAGCCAACAAAAAGAAATAATTATAGTAAGTAGTTCGCTTGAGTGAGGATACCGGAAATATAACAATTAAGCATTTGGCAGAGGAAGACAGACCTCGTGAAAAGCTCATGTTAAAAGGCACCTCTGCCCTATCCGATGCCGAGCTCATTGCCATTTTAATTGGTTCGGGAAATACACAAGAAACAGCCGTGCAGTTGAGCCAACGAATACTTTCATCGGTGCAGCACAATTTGAATGAATTAGGGAAGCTATCGATTAAAGACCTTACCGGTTTTAAAGGAATTGGCGAAGCAAAAGCCATTGCAATTATTGCCGCTACCGAATTGGGAAGAAGAAGAAAAACAAGTGAAACTATTCAAAAAACAAAAATAAAGTCGAGCAACGATGCCTATCAAGAACTGCTGGCAGAATTGAGCGACAAGCCCTATGAAGAGTTTTATATTTTGTTGCTCAACAGGGCCAACGAAGTAATTGCAAAAATAAATGTAAGCAAGGGTGGCACCACCGGTACTGTTGTTGATGGAAAAATTATTTTAAAACATGCCATTGAAACGCCAAGATGTTGCGGACTTATTTTGGCACACAATCATCCTTCGGGCAACCTCAATCCCAGTGAGGCCGATATAAAAATTACCAACAACTTAAAAACAGCCGCCTCCTTGATTGACCTCCACCTGCTCGACCACATTATTGTAGGCGACAAGGCCTATTTCAGCTTTGCTGATGAAGGGATGTTGCGGTAGTAAACCAACTGCATATTTTTTTAATTTGCTTTCCATCTTGTCAACACAAGTAGCATTGCATCCTCATGGGCAACAATTTTTTGAGCATGGAAAGGCATGCATATTTTTTTGGGGGTGTTATCAATAGTGTTTTCTGTCTGTCTGTCGTGATTTGGTTTAGCATTGCGCTACCCCAAAGTGATTGGATAGGTGTGACTTTTAAATATGCTTGCAAAATGTGGAGGGCTGTTTTTTTTGCAATACAACTCCTAATTTTTCGGAGGAAGTGTCTTTTTAGCATTTAAAGCGCTCACCACTTTTTTACCTGTTTTTGCTTCCAATTCTTTCAAAGCAACTTTGGCAACATTGCCGCCTTGTTTAGCTACTTTTTTACTTTCGTTAAAATTTTTGGGTTCAACAGCTGCCGAAATATCTTTTGTAGAAGCTTCGGCAAGCATGTTTAAAATAAGTTCTGTATTAGTCATATTGTCCCTCAAGTTTTCTTTTTTTAAACCTTTCAGGATTTTATATTCTTTGGTCGTATTGTCGCTCCATGCTTTTGTGATGATATCGGTGAGGGTAGCAAATTGAACACCTGCTTTTAGTCCTCTTTTCTTCCATTCATCAGTGAGTTCTTTTCTAATTTCAATACTTTTTAGGCGTTGGTTGATCCAGTTTTCAGAATAACCTAAATTTATATATTGATCTAAGGCCCTTTCAATACTTAGTTCAGGGTCTTGCATTTCGTCCAAACGTTCGCTGGCAACTTGAGCGAGCCAAAGTTTAAAGGGTTCAGCTTTGGGAGAAGGAATGGATTGAATTAAACGAAATAATTGTTCGGTGTCGGCTACATCGGTCATTCTCATTTTGCCATCAGGTGCTAGCATTTTCAAACCGTGACAATTTGTAACGGTTTCGTTTCCTTCATCTTTAAGTCTTTTTTTCATTACTCTCCAATACACCTGAGGATTAGGACTTTCGGTAAGTAAGGCAACCACATCTACAATGGATATATACCATTTTTCGTTTTCGCTATCCCATATAGTTCTTACCTGCCTATCGTCAAATAACTTAATTTCAGTTTTTTTTAGCATGCTCTATTTCCTTGATATTCGTTCATGTATTATTTTACCAAACAAGTATTGTTGTATTTAGCTGATTCGGGGTCGAGTTCAATTTTGTTTTTACCATAACTGCCAATCACCATTTGATTCATCAGCTTGTCAAAATAACTTTCGTTATTCAACATTTGGGTATTGATCAATTCTTTTTCATCCATCTGTTTTTTAATGCCCATCAGTGTTTCGCAAATTTCGCTTTCACGTATCGAGATTTTGCCTTTTTTCAAAATACGTTTGTTCATTCGTGCATTTTTGGCATCGTTCTCATATTTTGCCTTTAGCAAATTGTTCTTACGGTTGAGTTCGGTTACAACATGAAAGGAATTGTTATTGAAATTTTTGAAATCTATCAATTTTGTTCCTGATATTGAAACAAGCATCTTGTAAAGTGATCCTCCGATTTCTTCATTGTCTAAAACCAACGAGATCTCTTCCGGTAATCTTTTTATGTTGTTTTGTTCAAGTTTAGGATTGATACGTTGAATGCTTTCCTCAAAAATTTCAATAAAAAAATTTGTGTCAATATTCCATTTAGCCTTTGATAGCGAAATGTATTTATATCCCAGTCTGCACAGATGCAGCATAGCAGGAATTTTTACTCTTGTATTTTCGTTAAAGGCCATAGTTAATTTAATTGTTCATCTAAGCGCGTGATGCCCCAAATCTTTTTGGCCAATTCCTCATATAATTCGTGTCTTTCAAGCAAAGCTTTCTTGTCAAAAGAGGTGTAGGGTTTGAACTGCAAATTTTCTGCTTCAAAGAAACGCTTAAATTGTGGGTTATTCTGATAGCAGTCGCTGTTTAATGATTTTGCCAATAAATTTTCACCAAAGTAAATCGGTAGCTTTTTGTCAAATGTCAAATCGTTCAAGCTTCTGTTTTTGTCCATTGGCAAAAGCAGTAAGCCGCCAAACTTGTTGCGGTGTCGGTCAAAAGTTTCTTTCTCTGGGTATTCATTTATAAACCAATCGTGGTGGTCGCAAATGATGTGTTCAATGTCATAAGGGTTTTTAATTTCCCTATTGATATAGTTATTGAAATTAGATGGTATGCCACTTTGTGTTTCAATATATTCAGTAACACGGGCAAGGATATGAAGCATGTAGCGGATAGTCCAACCATTCAAGCGGAATTCATCAATGGTTTCCAATTGAAATTCCATTCCTGTAATTTCTTGTTTACATACATCTAACAAATCAGGTAGTGGTTTTCTTCTAGTTCTTTTAGAAAGCATAAATACATTGTAAACAATGGAAGAATAGTCAACAGTTTTATAATTGAAAATTCTACGAGTGAAGTACAAATCCAAAAAGCAAGAAACTAATTTTATTTTTTTGTCTGATTCTTCTTTGGTTTCGGAAGGGTCAATCGCGGCAAGAATTAATTGATATTGAAGCGTGAAGTTTCTGTCGGCATTATAGAAAACATATTCAAAGCCTTTAGTAAGGGTCAAGGAATACTTTTTTAAGTCAAGGTAAATCTGACTGAACTTATCAAACTGTTTCAAAACAAAGTCTTCAAAGTCTTTGCTCTTCAACAATTTCATTTGCGCATTGTGTTCTCTTACCCATTTATGAAAGGCAGTACCAATAATATCAAAATCACCCGGCAAGGCGTTTTTCTTTCTTTCTCTTATTGTTTCTGCATATTGAGAACGAATCCAGTTTTTAATAAAGTCGCTTTCTTCCTCCTTGCCTAACCCTTTTAATTCGAGTATTCTTTTTTTCCAAAGTTCGTTTGCTTGTTGTCGAACACCATCATTTTCAATTTTACTCAATAAATATCCTTTCAACATTTCGGTTGGTGTTAAGCTCAACCCTCTGTCATTCATTGAAACGAATATTTTGTGAGCATCTTGCTCTGTTTGAGCCACAATTCGGATGAAGTCTACATTGTCAATGAGCCAGTCCTTGAAAATATCCAATGCCTCTTTGGGCAAGGTATCATTCATTATTGCTTTAATGTCTGCGTAGCGATTGTAGATATTGCGTATAGTTTCAGAATGTTTCGTAACATCCATGTACTCATCCTGAAGTAATGCGTTCATTACATCATAGCGTTCGGGCATTTCAGGCACATGAATATTGAATGTCTTTGTTCCGGCTTTTTTAGAATAAATCAATTGAAGCACTTCTGCTCTTTCTTCTTCGTCTTCCAACTCATGATACAAATAAATAAGCAGCAGCGTTAAAGAAGTTAAGCGTTGTTGTCCATCAATAATTGCATTATCGTCAGCGGTCAAAACAATAGAACCCATGAAATAATGGCCATACTCTAATACTTTTCCTCTTTCATCTTGGCTGGAATAAAACTCAAAGAATTCTTCGGTTAAGTCATCAATGAGTTCCTCTATTTGTTTTGTCTGCCACTGGTACTCACGCTGGTAATAGTGAATTGTATATTTTACTCCTGTAAATAGCTCTCTGATTGTCTTTGGTGTACCGTCAATTTTTTTCATCATAAAGTATTATTTACAAGTTGGCAAAATACGAATTCTTTCTCGGTGCGTTGAATAAAATTGTACCCTTGTGGTTTCACGAACGGTCTTAAAATGAGTATCGACATCATTGCTGACCTATTTTGATTTCTTCTCTTTTTCCCTGGCATCCACTCAAAATGGTTTACTTTCTACGTTTCTGTCACTCGTTTTTTTGTTGTGTCGCTGGCATCATACACTTGCCGCCACCTATAACACATCCACTCCTTACCTACAATATTTAATCTAACGACCCGTGTTAACCTGTGACCAAGATAGTTAATTTTTAATATGGCACACACATTCTAATGAAGAAAATATGCAGCAGTTAATATAGCAAATGGCTTCCTAAACTAATTTAAACAACACCGGCTTTGAGGGGGCTGCATCGTTTTCAAAGGGGCTGATTTGCAAATTGAGTAAATACGATCCATCTATCACTTCATTGGGTACAAACACAAACTCCGTAATGGTACGGTGCAGGGCTGCTGATTCAGGATAATTCCAAAACACATGATGCCCGGCAAGTTTGCCTTCGTCATGTTCCTTATCAATGGAGGGTAAATCTACCAACAAATGGTTGATGCCTGCTTGTATGATCAACTTTACTGCTTCGGCATCTATAAAGGGAGGATTGCTTGATGAATACTGTCTGTTAAGTTTTGATGTATGATTGGGAAGCGTACGAATGATTAAGGCCTGCACATTGTCGCTCCACTGAATATTACTGATTTGCTTGGCAGTAATCACTTGGTCTTGCTCCCTATTTTCGGGCGTTATGGTAACCACTTGTGCCGGAAAAAAAAATTGCTTCAAACACTGATTGATGGTGTAGTCCTCTTTACTGATATGTCCTACACATTCGGTATGCGTGCCATGTCCGTGAGGGTTAAAATAAATATCTCTAAAATTAACTGCTCCTCCCCTGTTGACATCACCAATCCAATTTTCGTTTTCTACTGCTTTAAATTCAGCATCGCCAACATACCAAGCATGTATATTATTGGGGCCGCTGCGCAGGGGAATAGAGATATCTATTGGCTCAAGCAAGTTGGCTTTGTATGTTTTATCTCCGATAACAACTGAGGTGTGTAAGTCAAAATTATTCATCACATGAAAAAGTCTTGTATGATGTAATCAGCAATTAATTTTCCCTGATTAGTCAATGCAAAATTATCATTATTAATTACAATATTGTTTTTTTCAACATGTTTTAAAAGTATGGCGTTAAAGTGCTTTGCTATGCCTTGATCAAAATAATTAGCAAGTGCTGTTGTATTGATACCTTCGCTTAAGCGTAAACCAATCATAATTTGCTCGTGGTACTTTTCTGTAGGTGTTAATTGTTCTACTACCGCTTGCAGTTTATTTTCACTCAACTGCTTCAGATAGGTAAACATGTTGGGTAAATTGTGTTGTCGGATATGTCCGTTATAGCTGTGTGCCGATGGTCCAATTCCCAAATACGGAATGCCCTTCCAATAAGCACTGTTATGCTTGCTCCGAAAACCGGGTTTGCATAAATTTGAAATTTCATAATGTTCAAAGCCATGTTGGGCACTCCAATGCATTAAATATTCAAAATCGCGGGCAGCAGCTTGCTCGTCAAGTTTTACCTGCTTCATTTTTACTTGATGCGCCAAAACAGTTTTTTCCTCCACGGTGAGTCCGTAGCATGAAAGATGCGTTATCTCAAGCTGCGCAGCGCTGTTGAGATTATCGGCCCAATGCGAAGCAGTCATACCCGGCAAACCATAAATTAGGTCAATACTGATGTTGGTTAAACCCGCATCCTGCATACGCTTCACGCTGCTTTCGGCCTGTTTGGCATTGTGGCTGCGGTTCATCATTTTTAAATCATCATCATTAAAAGATTGTATGCCACAGCTAATTCTGTTAACTCCCATCTCCATCCACTCTTTGATATTTCCCGCATGGCAATCATCGGGATTAACCTCAAGGGTTAACTCCAAAGTTGATGACAATTCAAAACAAGTGGCCACCGTATGCATAATGGCCCTGAGGTGAGCAGCCGAAACTATTGACGGAGTGCCCCCTCCAAAATAAATTGTTTGAATACTGCTGTTCCCCGAAGGTTTGAAAAAATCTTGCTGCAGTTTAATTTCTTTTTGTAGCCCAAGCATGAGCTCATCAACCATCTTATTCGAGGTTGAAAAATAAAAATCGCAATAGGTACAGGCCTGCTTGCAAAAAGGTATGTGAATGTAAATGCCCGACATTATTTATTGAGCACAATTCTAAATGTTGTTCCTTTATCAATCTCCGATCCTTTCACAAAAATTTTTCCACCATGATAGTTTTCTATAATTCGTTTAGTGAGTGATAAACCTAGGCCCCAACCTCTTTTTTTGGTGGTGTATCCGGGCTTAAAAACGGTTTTAAATTTAGATTTAGGAATCCCTTTGCCGGTATCTTCAATATCAATATATACAAATTGCGATTGATCAAACACCTGTATATTAATTTTGCCCTGCCCTTCCATTGCATCAGCAGCATTTCTGATTAAGTTTTCGATTACCCATTCAAATAAGGCCACGTTGCATTTAACCAATACTTCAATATCTGCCTTCAATGTAAAATCAATTTTTTTGGAAGTACGTGTTCGCATGTAATCTACAGCATGTTGCAGCACCTCTTTAATGTTGTGCTTATCGAGTTGTGGAACAGACCCAATTTTTGAAAAGCGTTCGGTAATGGTTTCCAACCGATTAATATCTTTTTCAATCTCCAACATGTCTTGATTATCACCACGTGCTTTCATGAGTTCATTCCAGGCAATAAGTGACGACAACGGAGTACCCAACTGATGTGCTGTTTCCTTAGCCATGCCTACCCAAACCTGATTTTGCTCGGCCTTACGGGCAGTGCTGAACAAGCTGTATCCAATTAAAATGAGGAAAGCAATGACACCTAATTGAATGAAAGGAAAATATTTTATAAGCAACAACAAAGAACTGTCTTGATAGAAAATATAATTCTTTTCGCCCTCGCCTAAATCAATTTCAATGGGTAAATTTTGCTTGCGCATTTTGCTGATTAACTGACCGGCATATTCCTTGCCCTGCAAATCAGCCGGAGCAACATTACCGCTGGCAATAATATTTTTTTTTGACACATCGGTGATCACCACCGGGACACTTGCATAGTTGTTTACCACTTCGGTAATAAAAGATTTGATGAGGTCATCGAGCGTGTAGCGCAGCTCATTAAATAACTTCGACTCGCTGTAAAAAATTACATTGTTGGCATTGTCTCTTAACGGGATTAAAATTGAATCCTTTTGTGCACGCATTTTGCGCAATTCGTTCAAAAGTTTTTTTTGCTGCTCCGAGGTAAGGTTGGCGTATAAATTGTTTTCAACGCCATCTATATTCTTCCACGATGATATGTTGCCTTTATCATCGGCCAAAATAACCGGTATGGTGGTGTTATTGTCGAGCACATTCAAATAAAAATTTAAATCGGCACTGCTTTCGCTAATGGTCAACATTTTTGAGGCCTCGGCCCACATTTGCACACGCTTGCGTTCTTCTGATTTTATTTTATCGAAAAGCTCGTTGGTGTACTTTACTAAACGCGCTTTTTTTTGAATGGCCTCGGCCCAAATCTTAATTTTCGACCTTTCATCGTTCGCAATTTGCTTGATCAAATAATTGGTATAGGCCAATGACGCTATCACAATAACGATAGCAGCCGCCCCGAGTGCAATTTTCCAATTTTGTTTTTGAGTGTAAATATTCATGCAAACCAATAAACGTAATAAGTTCAAAGATATTGGTTATTTTTAAATTGCGCAGCTAAAAAAAGGCCGTTACATGAGATGATGAGGCAGTAATCATATGAACAGCCGCCTCACTTTTTAAGAAACCCCAAGGGTTTATCTGCCTTACTTTTATCAAAATCTTTTTCATCTTGATTATAAATGGCAGCAAGTGTCATGGGCTCGGTAATGGAGGTTTTAAAACCAAGCTTGTTGGATAACAACTGCGCTTTTTCAACGGCAAGTTCTTTAAACTCATAACGCGCAATCAGCCGGCCTTTTCTTAATATGGCTTTATCAACTTTGGTAATATCAGTGTTGAACGAACAAATGATTTGTACATTTAAACAGTCGGCTAGCAATCCATCGGCAACATTGAGTAATGCAGATACGGGCGAAACACCATCGCGCTCGCGGTCAACCACTATATTTTCTGCATCCTCAATCACAAAAATGGAGTTAGGATGATCGATTAAAATAGAGATAAGGTTGGGACTTGTAATTAAACCGGCCATATTAGGTGGCAAAAACACCACGCGCTTTTTTACAGCCGAAATCAAATATCGGATATAAGAAGTTTTACCTGTTCCCGGCTTTCCATGCAGCAAAACAATACCCTTGTCGTTTTTACTTTTCAATCTTTTTAAAATGGTATCATGTATTTCTTTGAAGTCTTCATTGTAGTTATCATCAAGCTTCAATTTGGGTTTATTGATATCCAAGGTTTTTGTATAAATTCCCGAAGAGCCCTCCACAAGCAAAGAAATTTCGGGGGTTTCTCGCGATTGTCTTCGCTTATACTTTTTGAACTTAGCAATTAAAGTTTCTACTTTTTCGATATTGGTTTTACGAAATAAAAAACGAACCTCGCTGCAGTTGGTATCAAAATTCACAATTAAATCTTCATACAAAAAATAAAATATATCATCATACTCGGGCTTTTTACTGCCGGGTAAATATCTTTTTATGAAATGCATATTAGTTATATCTTGCTCGTAATTTTCTACAAACCATGAGTTGGCTTTACGGCAATTGATATCAGACTCTTCAATCATATTTGGAATGGCATTGAAGCAACTCACAAACAATTTGTATTCATTAATATAAGAGCCTGCTCTTTCGCTAAACACCTCGGTAATTGAAATTTTATTGGGAGCTGCAGCTGCCTCTTGATTGCTTTTGTACAAGAATTGATGAATGCTTGAACTTGTTTGCATGAATTGATGGATTGAAGGAATTTTGTGTCCTACAAAGATACAGCATCACCCTTACATTATAGGCAGATACAGCGCGATGTGAATAAGTTTTATTTTTGACCTACCCTCTTAACGGTCAATTCATTAGCGCAAGCTCGATATATTTTTGAACAATCTCTTTGAGCTTTAATTTTTAATAAACTTTTGCTTGTAGGTGTTTCCTGCCTGCTGTACAATTACAACGTATAATCCCTTAGAAAGTGATGCAATATCAATACTGCGCATGTTGCTCAATCGTTGCATCAAAGCACCTGAGGCACTCATTATTTGAACTTCAAATGGGGCATCAGCCGGGAGCGATATTTGCAAGTTGTTATTGGCCGGATTAGGAAATAAGTTCATTTGTTTTGAGGCATTAACTTGATTGGCTGTTGATGTAACATTACACATCACTGCATTTAGTTTTTCCCAAATGCTATTGCATAATTGTGTTGGCACTTCACCGCCTGAGGGAAAATTCCCCATCCTAACCACCACCAATCCCTTGCTTTTTGAAACACTCAGTATTTGTCCGTTTTTACCTATGCCTGCAAACATATCGGAAGGTGCAGCGGGAGCGTAGGAACCCGGCACTACCAATTGTGAAGTAGGAAACATGTAAGAAGGTTTGCCATTGAGCCACCATAAATAACCATAAGATAAGTTTATATTTTGAGAGGTGTTTGTCATTTGATGTATGTATGCGGTATCAGCTAATAAGGTATCGTTGTTCCAAATACAATCATTCTGCATGAGCAGGCCAAAACGCGCCATACTTCTGACTTTACTAAAGAAAACGTTATTGTAATCAATCGATAGCCATGAGCCGGTCATGCCTGTTTTTACTTTAAGTCTGCTCTGTGTATAGCTATTCATACTATTTCCTGTGGCGTTTAAAATTACCTGATCTAAAAGGGTATATGGTGCATTGTGGTAAGCCCATCGTGTTCCAGGTTCGGCCAAATAATTCAAGCAAGTGTCAAGTGTGCAGTCATTATCAGGTACTCCGTCATCAAGTCCGGAGGTCATGGTAAGCTGATGTACTATTTTAATTTTATTTTCTTGAAGTGGTGTGCAATTGGTCCATCCTTGGCCAAGATAGGTAGAGGAGGTATCGTTGATGCTTAAAAAATTTTCTTCCTGCGCCTTCCCTACCAAAAAAGAAGTAATGGTTTTACCTGCAGATGCCCAATACCACAAGCTATCTATTGTGAAGGTACCGAAATATTTTTCGAGCACAATTTTACCATCCTTGAGCACTATA
>JALRAS010000007.1:0-30459 GCA_023262495.1 Bacteroidia bacterium
TGCGGAATCGCAGAAACAGCTGTAATTCAATCCATTGATTCAATGGATTGAAAACACCTGCTGAGCGGGATTGCCCCATAAAATCACTATTGCGTTACATTCGTAACTTCTGTTATTAATTCGGGTTAAATGCAAAAAACAGACATTGCTTATGGTAACTAATCATCTGAAAGTATCATTAAAAGCCGAAAATTTGATTGGTATTGAAATTATTAAGCTAGTAGGCGAAATCAAGTAAAAAATTGAATCAATTTGTGATTTTGAGTTTTACTTCAATGAAATTAAATTAAAGCGTATCTTTGAACCCCCTTTATATAACATCATGAAGAACAACTACTGTGTAATCATGGCAGGCGGCATAGGTAGCCGCTTTTGGCCAATGAGCAGAACCAATCATCCCAAGCAATTTATTGATATTTTAGGTTTGGGTCAAACGCTGCTGCAACTTACTTATAATCGTTTTTTAAAGATATGCCCACCCCAAAATATCATTGTTGTTACGAATGATAGTTACAAGAGCTTGGTTAAAGAACAATTGCCTAATCTTTCAGACAATCAAATTCTACTTGAGCCCTCAAGAAGAAATACAGCTCCGTGCATCGCCTACGCCAGTTATAAAATCAATGCGCTTAATCCCAATGCCAATATTGTTGTTTCGCCTGCTGATCACTTAATATTGAAGGAGCAAACGTTTGTGAAAGCCATCAATTCTTGTTTTCGCAAAGCAGCTTCCGAAGATTGTATCGTTACCTTGGGGATTAAACCATCTAGGCCTGATACCGGTTATGGTTACATACAATTTGTTGAAAGTACTGCCAAGGAAGCGGATAAGCGCATTAAAAAAGTAAAGACTTTTACCGAAAAGCCTGATCATGACATGGCAAAGTTTTTTATGCGCAGCGGAGATTTTTTGTGGAACTCCGGAATTTTCATTGGAACATCAAAAAGTTTGCTGAATGCTTTTGAAGAGCATATGCCGGAAACAGCAGTGCTTTTTAAGGAGGGCAATAGTGTTTACAATACTGAAAACGAATTTGAATTTATAAAAGGTGTTTACAGTGTGTGCAAAAATATATCTATTGATTATGGAGTTATGGAGAAAGCATCCAATGTTTACGTACGCTCTTCTATCATTGGTTGGAGCGATTTAGGAACCTATGGATCTTTGTACACCCATATTCATAAAGATGATAAGCATAATGCAGTAATCAATAAAAATGCACTGATGTACAACTCTGAAAATTGCATTGTGAGTGCTCCCAAAAACAAGCTAATGGTAATCGAGGGATTGGATAATTATATTGTAGTAGATACCAAAGATGTGTTGCTCATTTGTAAAAAAGAGAATGAACAGCAAATTAGGCAGTTTGTGAATGATGTAAAAATGAGCAAAGGGGATAAGTTTATCTAAGGATTTGTTTCAATTACTTTCATTTTTTTCTAACACCGTTAAACTCCCAAGATAATGGCTAATCTGCTGCTGCATGAGTCCAGTCCGTATTTGTTGCAGCATGCGCAAAACCCTGTAAACTGGCGTGCATGGAATGAGGAATCTTTGGCCCTTGCGCGCGAGCAAAAAAAGCTTATTTTAGTAAGTATTGGTTATAGCGCCTGTCACTGGTGCCATGTGATGGAAAAGCAGTGTTTTGAGAACGAGGAAGCTGCCCGAATCATGAACAAATATTTTGTTTGCATTAAGGTTGATAGAGAAGAAAGACCTGATGTAGATGCAGTATACATGCAGGCGTTGCAATTGATGAATGGGCAAGGTGGATGGCCTTTAAATTGCTTTACACTGCCCGATGGTAGACCTGTTTTTGGTGGTACCTACTTTCCCTTAGAGAAGTGGATTTCGGTGCTCGAAAATTTGCAGCACATTTATCAAACAAATCTGGCAGCCATGGAAGACTATGCCGCTCGCCTAACACAGGGTATTCAACAAACACAGCTATACAAGATGCCTCAAGATAATGACAATGATTTGAGTTACATGCTCAAATTATCGGTGGAGCAGTGGCAAAAACATTTTGATCAATCCGATGGTGGAACTCAGCGGGTGCCCAAATTTCCTATGCCTTGCAATTACCTTTTCTTACTTTTTTATGGCATAACTTATCAGCATCATGATATTATTAAGCATGTGAAGTTAACCTTGGATAAAATGAGCATGGGTGGCTTATTCGATCAGTTGGGTGGTGGCTTTGCGCGTTACAGTACTGATGGAATATGGAAGGTGCCTCATTTTGAAAAAATGTTATACGATAACGCTCAATTGATCTCGCTTTACAGCAAGGCATATCAATTTTGGCAAGATCCTAACGATAGATTTGTAATTGAAAAAAGTTTTGAATTTATATTGGATAGCCTAACAGGACCTCACGGTGAGTTTTACTCTGCTTTAGATGCCGACAGTGAGGGTGAGGAGGGTAAGTATTATGTTTGGAAAATTGATGAATTGAAGCAATTATTGCAAGCAGATTTTGATCTTTTTGGCAGGTACTTCAACATTAACCCAACGGGTTATTGGGAGCATGACCGTTATATATTGATACGCACTGAAAAGGATGAGCAATTTTGCGATATTCATCACTTGCAATACAGTGATTTTCTTGCTAAAAAAAACAAGTGGATGTCAATCCTGTTGAACGCGAGAAAGGAGCGGATTGCACCTGGTTTAGATGACAAGACCCTTACCTCATGGAACGCACTGATGTTAAAAGCTTGCTTAGATGCTTATATCAGTATAGGTCGACAGGTATTTCTTGATGCTGCCATCAAAAATGCCGATTTTATTTTAAATCATCAACTACAGCAATCATCAGCCTTATATCATACTTTCAAAAATGGGAAGTCGGCAATCAATGGTTTTTTAGAAGATTACGCGCTACTTGCCGATGCCTTTGTGATGCTGTATAAAGTGACCGGGAATGATACATGGCTTACTAAAGCGCGTGATTTGGCCGACTATGCATTAATGCATTTTTATGATCCAGCAGATGGATTATTTTATTTCAATAGCAATGATGATAAGCCATTGATAGCAAGACAGAAGGAGGTTCAAGACAATGTGATTCCTTCTTCCAATGCAGTGATGGCCCATGTATTATTTGATTTAAGTATCTATTTTGAAAATAATTCCTATCGTGATACATCTGCAAAAATGCTCGCGCATTTTTATGATGAATTGATATCCTATGGCAGTGCATACGCCTGCTGGGCAATGCTGATGCTCAAGTTTGAAGCTCCTGTTTTACAAGTGGCTATACCGGTAAAGGATTTTAATGAAGCTGCCCAACTTGTTTTAAAATCGAAACACATCAACCTATACACATACTGCAATACAGCGGTTAGTTGCCTACCTTTTATTGCAGATAAAATGCATAGTGCCAATTATTACCTTTGCATCAACAATGTATGTGGATTACCACTTAATAACCAAAATGAGTTAATAAGTGCGATTGAAAAGGTTTGAGGCATGCTTATTTTTGTTTGATATTTGCCTCACTTAAATAAATTTTAGTGATCCCAATTCAACTGTTGAATCGTACTATTCAAAAAATATTTATTTTGATTTTTTGCCTCATTACTTTGCATGTTCAGGCGCAAATTAATCAGCATCAAGAGTTTGTAACCACGGTGCTAGATAAGTTGTATCCTGCAAAAATGCATCAGGGTAAAAAGATAAAAAGTATTGAAGTAGAGTTGGGCATGAAACGTGAAAACTCTCGCATTGAGAAATCAGGAAAGAAGTACATCTTCAATTATCAGGAGGACGGTAGGTTGGAATTATTTGTAGAAGTGCTTAGAAAAGAATATGAATTCGATAGTATTTTTACGCTTCACTACTACAACAAGGAGGCAAAACTTCAAATAGCTCGTACCTATAATAATGGGAAATATTTGGCGATTTATGAAAATTTTGATGATGCGGGGAGATTAATTAAATCGATGCGCTGTCAGGAAACCAACCTAACTGATGACTTTAGATTCTTTAAAATTGGACAGCAAACAGTTCTTCAAAGTGAAAGTTATCAGTATGAGATCATCAACGACAATCAGGTTAAAAAGAAATTTTTCAATGATCAAAATCTTGTTTATAAGGAAGGCATTCTGTATTATGAAGGAAATCCAAAGATGCTGAAAGCACAGGAATTTGCATTTACTACAACAGGCGTTAAGGTAAATTACACCTACACTTATGATGAGCAAGGAAGGCAAATGGAATCCAACTATTTTAGCAATGCTGCCGGTGAAATAAAAGAATCTACCCGCTACACATACAATGCTTCTGTGCTCACTGAAGAAAAATACTACAGAAACTCATCCCTAAAAAATCAACGCTTTTATTTTTATGGAAAAGATAATGGTTTACTCGAGAGTATTCTTAGTAAGTCGGGTAATGCTTATTTGATTGAGATTTATAATTTTAATTTCACCTTTTACCCATAGGTTTGCACATTGAGCAGCTGCCTCAAAATTGTTATTTAAGCTTAATAATTGTGTTGGATGATTTGTGTCTATAACTACTGATGTTGCACTATCAATCATTACTTTTATAACTTTGCAGCACACATGGCAGATACAATATCCATACTAAATAAACTAAAGACGGGCGACTTTAAAACTATTGGCAGATGTATTACAATGGTGGAGAACGAACTGCCCGGTAGTGAGGAGTTGTTGCAGCATCTTGACTTTTCCAGAAAGGTTCCAATTATTGGCATCACAGGTCCGCCCGGGGCTGGTAAAAGCAGTTTGGTGAATGCGCTGTTGGAGCAGCTTTTAAAGGAAAATAAAAAAATTGGCATTTTAGCTGTTGACCCTACTTCTCCGTTCAATTATGGTTCAATTTTAGGCGACAGGGTGCGCATGAGCGAGCATTTCAACAATCCCTATGTGTTTATCAGAAGCATCGCTACACGTGGTTCTTTGGGAGGTTTGTCAGCAAAGATTATTGAAATTACTGATATTGTGCGCAATGCTGATTTTGATTTGATTATTGTTGAAACTGTTGGGGTTGGTCAATCAGAAATTGAGATCGTTGGCCTTGCCGATATCACCGTGTTAGTGCTTGTTCCCGAATCGGGTGATGAAATTCAGCAGTTAAAGTCAGGTGTGATGGAAATTGCCGATGTGTTTGCTGTGAATAAGGCCGACAGACCGGGTGCTGATGTTTATATGAAAAACTTATTTTCATTGCTGCATACTGCAGGAGGCGACAAAGAGCCAGCAGAAATTGTTAAAACCATTGCGATAAAACACGAGGGCATTACTGAATTGCTGAATGCCTGCAAGGAAAAATTGCAAAAGCAAAATAATAAATTCAGGTCTTATCTGTTGGCAGAAAAGGCCTATCGACTCATCCAAAATCAACGGATGAAAAGTATTGATAAAGCACAGCTGAAAGCCGATATTGAAAAGGCCTCAGCACTTCATAGGTTTAATTTATATAGCTTTGTGAGTGCTTATTATCAATAGAATAGTTATCATAAAATTTGTTTTCAAAAACTTTTATTGATGTAGTATTGTTTGATACCTATGGATAAAGAAGTAGTGCTCATAACCGGTGGTACCGGGTTGGTTGGTAAGGTATTGAAACCCATGCTCGAAACGGCCGGATACCAGGTAATCATGCTGAGCAGATCGGTAAAAAATAATCAAAGCTACCTGTGGGATATCGAAAAAAAATTCATTGACAAAGAAGCTATTGTTAAATGCGATCATCTTATTCACCTTGCAGGTAGTGGCATAGCTGACAAGTCATGGACAGACAAAAGAAAAAAAGAAATCATCAACAGCAGGACCGATTCAAGTGAATTGTTACTGCAATATTTTCAGCAACAAGGCAGAGCAATTAAAACTGTGGTGGCAGCATCAGCTGTTGGCTTCTATGGCAGCGTAACGGGCGAAAAAATTTATACCGAAGCTGATGAAAATGGCAAGGGATTTTTAGCTGAAACCTGCGTTCTATGGGAAAAAGCTACGCAAAAACTTGCTAATATATCTGAAAGACTTGTACAATTGAGAATAGGCATTGTGTTGGATAAGAATGGTGGTGCGCTCAAAAAGCTTGCTCAACCGGTTTATTTTTATGCCGGGGCTGCTTTGGGTTCAGGCAAACAATATATGCCATGGATTCATGTTTATGACCTTTGCAACATGATATTATTTGCCATTCAAAATAAGCAACTTTCGGGTGTCTTCAATGCAGTAAGTTCATCTCATACCAATAATGAAGAATTTACAAAAGCAATTGGTAGTGTGTTGCACCGGCCGGTATTTTTACCCGCAGTTCCTGCTTTTGTGCTTAAAATGTTTTTAGGGGAAATGTCGCAAATGGTGCTTGAGGGAAGCAAAATTTCTAATGAAAAAATAAAAAAGGCGGGCTTCAAATTTAGATACGATAAAGTAGACGATGCTTTGAAAGCCATCTACCAAAACAACTGATTGATTTTCAGTTGTGCATAATTACTCGTAATACACTGTTGCAATGGCCTTGCCTGTAAATGCTACTCCGTTAAAAGGTGTATTGTGAGATTTTGAAGCTCCTTTTGAAGTTTCATAGGTCCATTTTTCGGAAGGACTAAAAATGGTAAGATTGGCGCTTTGATTCTCTTCCAATTGTGGTAGTTGTAAATCAAAAATAATTCTTGGGTTAATGGCAATTTTTTCAATGATTTCGGTAATTGATAATGCGCCATTTAGCGCTTTAAGTATGACAGGGAAAAATGTTTCTAGTCCTGTCATCCCAAAGGCAGCACTGTCAAATTCTGTTACCTTACTTTCGTTATCTTGAGGAGTATGATCGGTACAAATTACATCTATGCTGCCATCCTTTAATCCTGCTATGAGGGCATCAACATCTCTTTGTGTTCTTAATGGGGGTAAAATCTTATAATTTGTATCAAAACCATCTAGTACCTCATCGGTTAATAGTAGATTAATGGCATGCACATCGCAGGTAACTTTTATTCCTTTTTGCTTTGCTTGCCTAATGATTTCAACACTTGCAGCGGTACTTACACCGCCAATGTGTATGGGTATTTGATGGTGTGCTGCCAACATTAAATCTCTCTGAAGCATGAGTTCTTCGGCAATAGCCGGTATTCCTTTCAAACCCAATGAAGTGCTTACAATTCCCTCGTTTACCTTGCCATCATTCGCAATTTTTTTATCAAAAGGAATTTGTATCAACTTTTTATTAAAAGCATTTGCATATTGCATAGCTCGTTGAAGTAATTCGGGGTTAGCAATTGGATTTTTATTGTCTGAAAATGCTATGGCCCCGCTCATCGACATATCATACAATTCTGCTAGATCAATTCCTTCGGCTTTATTTGTAACTGTACCTATTGGGTAAATTTTTACCGGTAATGACTTACTCTTGTTGACAATATATTCAATTTGAGATTTGCTGTGCAAAGCAGGGTTTGTGGTGCCCATACAAGCTATAGCTGTAAAACCTCCTTTTTGAGCAGCCGCGGCACCGCTGTGCAGATCTTCCTTATGTTCGTTACCGGGGTCATTCAAGTTTGATCTAATATCCATCCATCCAACAGAGGCATGTAAGTCAGTTCCAGCAATGATGATGCTATCTGATGGAAACTCACTAATGTTTTTATTGATTTTGGCAATGCTGCCAGATGTAATGAGTACATCGACAATTTGTTGATGATGCTTGCTGTTTTTATTAATGATGCAAGCTTGCTTTATCAATATATTTTTCATGGCTCAGTTTGCTTTAAAGATTGTTATACTCATCCTTTCATCCACCTGATTATTGCAATTTCGGCACCCAAACAAAGTAAAGCAAAAATCAAACACCATTTCCAGAGTTGCACTCCTTTATTTACATCCACTATGGCTGCCGTCATATTTTTACTACCCTTTTGAATGACATGGAAGTTGTTAAGTTTAAGTTGATCAATAGTATTGTTGAGGTCATCAGCGCTATAAACCGCAGTAGCAGACTCTAAACGATTGTAATTAAAACTTAAACTTTTAAGTGTATCGGTATCCCCTGATTTTAACCAATATAAACCTGCATTTTTCACCTCTTTTCCTGCATCAATCATGGTGCTGAAACCATTAGATTTTGTTCGGGCAATGAACTCGGTTTTCCCATCAGCTGAATGGATTTTATAAATTGGATCAGCTTGCGTACTTATCTTGTTAAACTCAATGTTTTGCTTTCCACCAATGGTGTAGAATAAGGGTTCGGCAATACTGCTGGTAAGTGCAATTTTTAAAAGTGTGGGCACAAAAATAGCATGACGAGGGAAATTACTGAACTTCTCATCAAGCGGGCTTGCACAAAGAAATAATTTTCCGTTTCCACTGCTAAATTGAAGTAAAAATGATTCACCATTAACCATTGAGATCAACATTTCTTGGTTCCCTTTATTACTTGTATTGATTGGATAATGGGAAGATACAACCGGATAATTGATATTTTCTTTTTTCATTTTTGCTTCTTCGAAAACACCATTGTAAACAGGGTGTCTGAAGTTGAGTTTATCTATTTTAAGCGCATTGGTATCGAGTGCTTGCATGCTTGCTGCAAATGCTGAAAGCAACATGTTATATTCATTAATCGAAGCTTTAGTACCGGGAAAAGCAATTACGTGCAGGCCTTTGCGGATATTTAACTTTAGCTCTTCTGAGAGTCCGGAGCTTATTTCATCTAGGTTTGATAGAATGACAAGGTTATAATTGCCTAAGCTGCCGTAATCGATATTCTTAGGGGTATTCATTACTACCTCGAATAGGGGATCGGTGCTAAATAGTTTTTTTATATATGGATTTTCTTCTTTTTGATTGACAACAAGTATTTTTATTTTTCTATTCACACGATAAGAAAAGAAGTAGTCATTGTCAAATGTTAGTGGGTAATCATTGATCAAAATTTGACCACTGATGATGCCGCTTTCCTTGTTGGTGTATGACATCTCAATTTCGCTGCTCCCACCTGCTTTTATATTTGCACTAGCAACAGCTCTTTGTACCTCATTAATCATGAGTTTAACCGGTAAGTTTTCGATATCGGTACTGCCTGTGTTAATTAATTTTACGTGTAAAATTTCGGGTTGATTGAATTGCCTTGCAGGACTTGTGAACCAGCAAGAATCGATGTATACATTTGGTGTTTGATTGCCTATGATAGGAATTAGTTGAAAATTAATTGAGGAGTCAGCCTTAATAGTGGCAAGATCGTATGCAGATTGCTGAAAATCGGAGATGATGAATGACAACTTTACCCTTTCTGTGGCATTGGCCATCATGTCTTTTTGTCTACTAACAATCTCATCAATTCTTTTAACAGATGGGCTAATCTTAACCTCCTCTAACATTTCGGTGAATGCTTTTTTGGTTAGCCAATGCTGTTGCTTACCTAAAAAATCATTGGTTAGCAATTGAAAGCGGTCGGTTGGGCTAAATGTTTTGATGATATCCAATGCATCTTTCTTGGCTTCATCAAGGAGCGTCCCATTTTTGCCGATTGATGCCATGCTGAATGAATTGTCGATGTATATACTTACCGCTTTACTTCCGGCCTTTACGACAGTATTTTTAACAGGTATAAATGGCTGTGCAAAAGCAAATACCAGGAATAAAACTGTTAACAAACGACTCAAAAGAATGAGTAAATGTTTGAGTTTAGATCTGCTTTGAGTTTCTTCTTTAACTTCACGGAGAAACTGAACATTCGAAAAATATATTTTTTTGTATCTTACAAAGTTAAACAAATGCACAACTATTGGAATTGCCAGTAACCCAAGAGCAGCAAGGAAACCGGGATACAGAAATTGCATAGTAAGATTTAATTTTTTGGTTTGCTAAGATAATTAAATTTTGCGCCTCTCTCTTGAAAAGGTTGTAATTAGCAATTTTTTACCCTTTCTTAGAGACTATTCCCAATCAATTAATTATCAAAGAAACGTTTTAGCATCTTTACCAACCTAATAAGTTATTTCAATAAGGTGTAATTCTTGTATTCGCCTAGTCTGATACCTGTGATTTTTTCGATCAGATAGGTAACCCTGAATTTGAGACTGGCTTTTAATTTTGTTGGATCAAAGTGCAGCTGCCAGTTGACTCTTTTTATTCTCTCGGACATGGCTCTAGGGTGCGAACCTTTAAATTTTTCAATAATATCAGCACGGGTATAGTCGTATTCGCTTGCTTTTCCCACATGCAGTTTTATCCACTCGTCAGAGTGCCAGAGTTTATTAAAATCAAGTTGTTTGGCCATCTGTAAACTCGGGTGTTTAACCCATCCGTAATGATAAATGTTGGCATCTATTTTTCGAACGATTAATTTTTTTCCGTGCTTACGAAAACCCTGAGCATCGCGGTACGATCTTATGTTTTTATTATTTTTAATGATTCGAATTTCATTTCTGTACCAAACTCTTGATACGCCTATGTAGTCGTAGGAAGCATAAAAATGAATGTAATTAAACAGCAGTCCATCAACATTGGAATCATCTTTATATAGCATCATCGCCTGTTTTATCTTTTCAAAATCATTTTCATGAATTACTTCATCGCTTTGCAAATAAAAACACCAATCATATTCAGCGCTGATGGCATCAAATGCCTTATTTGTTTCGGCAGCTAATACCTTTCCACCTTCGCGAAGCGAGTCATCCCAAATAGTTTCAATGATCGTAATTTTAGGGGACGCCAAATCTTTAATAAGTTGTAAAGTATTGTCATCTGATTGGCCAACTGCCACCACAAAAGCATCGCATATGGGTAACAATGATTGAATGGATTCTACAACAGGATAGTCGTATTTGACAGCATTTCTAATAATGGTAAATCCGCAGACCTTCATATTGACTTGTTTTGCCCCTTGTTGCTTTTAACTACTTGGGTTGATGCATTGCTTTGGGTGTAAAAATAATATTCTTTTTAACTAATGTATTGGATTAATTTTTACTAAGTGAGCTTCATACTCTGCTTGCTTTTAAATTATTGTTATATTTGAAATCACACAACAATTATTCATTTTAACATTAACACCATGGATTCTTTTCAGCAACTTAAACTAGATGAAATGTTTTTTGATGCGGATCAGTTGATTGCAGAGAAAAAATTTGCGGACGCAATTAATACATTAGAATCAATTTTAATTGAAGCTCCAGATTATGGCAAAGCATATAATCACTTGGGTTGGATATATGAAACCAAGTACAAGGATTTACAGAAGGCCGAAGATTTTTATAAGAAATGTGTGCTATACACGCCAGAATATCCTGCTGTGTATTTAAATTTAGCTATTGTTTTATCTTCTCAGTCAAAATATGATGAACTTGAAGCGCATCTTAATCGTGCTTTGCAAGTAACAGGGGTTGATAAAGCAAGTATGTACAACGAATTTGGTATCATGTACGAGCTGCAAGGAAAGTTTAATCAGGCAATTGAGAGCTATAAAAGCGCAATTAGGAATACCTTGAGCGATACCACACTCGAAACATACAGCAAATCAATCAAGCGTTGTAAAACCAAAATGGAAGTGTTGTAACTTTAAATTTTATTTCAACGAATGTTGATTATACAGCATGAATTTCGGAGAGAATTTCAAGTGATTTGAAGTTGCTGAAAGAAGGCATGTGAGTGGCAAAATATAGCAACATGTTGTTCAATAATTTATTTCTTGATTGCGCATTTAGCGGAACACTTTCCATATTTTGATAATCGAGCTCAATGAACTTTGAAAAAAGTTCACTGTGCACTTCATCCATGATAGTTCCTTCGGTTGTAAAACAATCAAAAATCCCATCTTTGTAATGAAAAAATCGGTTCACACTACTGTAATTGCCCGTAGGCAAAAATCCGAGATGATGCGATAATCTCATCAAAAAAACTAGGTGAAAATTATTGCAATTTTGTGTGGTTTTGTCGAGATAAACGATACTGTCGAAAATAAAATTAAATAATTGATCATCTGCTTGCTCTTCTCTTAGACATTTATAAAGCACCTCATCAATAAATAACAACATCGATCTTTTGGTATGATGTTGCATGGCATTAATGATACTTGCAGCGGGAGTTACCTCCCCTAACCGACTTAACTTTCCTGTTTCGGTAAAAGCTGTTTCAAGCCATATGGGCTGAGTAGCTTGCAATAGGGAAAGTTTTCCTCTATTCAGCTTTGATGATCCCGCACCAACAATAAATGCTCTTAATCCAAAATGCTCAGTGTAAACTTTTACGATTTTATTCTTATCGTTAAAAGGCAACAATTTAAGGACAATACCCCTCGTTTTTTGGAGATGCATTAATTGGCAATAAATATTTTGGTTGTTTCAGTTTTTGAACCATCAGGATTGGTCAAAAAAACGATATATACACCGGTTTGCGCTTTCCTTCCTTCAAAGTTTTTGCCATCCCAAATAGCTTGCCCCCCCAATGCCTTTGTGGTGTAAATTAATCTTCCTGAAGAGTCAGTTATTTTTACATCGCAATCTCGAACCAAACCTTTGATGGCAATTAATCCTTGATAGTCGGGTTTAACCGGATTGGGGTATGCATATACGTTATCATAAGCGTCTTTGGCATCAGTAGCGGTAAACTTGTAAGAAACAATACCGCTTGCTGTAGCGATGAATATTTCACCGGTTTCACCATCAATTTCAATATCATTAATTGTATTGGAGAGCAGTGGGCTATTATCAATCGTAAAATGTTCAAGCTGCTTAGTTCCATCGGCATTAATGAGGTAGATACCGCTGTTGGCTGTTCCTATCCATTTTCTGTTTGCTCCATCAACGGCTATGCATTTTACAATTTCACTCTCGAGCAGGTACTCTACGTAACCACCCTGCTCAATCTTAATTTGCTGTGCATCAAAATCTGAGTCATCAAAAATATTTGATGGAGTATAAAACACACAAATTCCCTTATCGGTACCTACCCACATAGCCCCGTTTAAATCCTCTGCCAATGCAAGTGCATCTGCTCCGGTGATGGCACCTGTTCCGGCAGTGAAGCCAAGTTTTTTTATTTTATCATCTGTTTTAACGCCAGGCGTTTTGTTGTCATCAAATACTAGTATACCTCCACCTTCGGGCAGTATAAACCATTTTTGATTTAGACTGTTGATGGTTATTTTACTAATTCTTGTATTGCCAATTACGTTTTGGGTAACAATTTCATCCCACTTTTTAAGTTTATTATCAAACACGCAAATGCTATGTGTACTATATGCATTACTCACCCATATGTTACCATCATTATCAATTTTTGTACCACCCACATATATAAATGGCGCGCCTGAAATGGTATCAAGTGTTGAATTGGAGTTGTCAAAATAGTTGCTCACTTTATTGTCTTTAATTTCAACAAGACCTTTACTCCAGCTTGAGCAAAATACACGTTCAGGATTTTTGGGATCGGCACAAACATTAATCAAATCATAAATACCTTTTTCTTGATACATGCTATCGCCCGAAATGGTGCGCCATTCATTATTATAGAACTCAGATATTCCTTCAATATTAAATAAATTAGACCATCCGTCAAGATCACCGGGTGCAACCCAAAGATGGCCTTGAGAGATATCAATGTCAAACACTTTATTGGAAGAAGGACCTTGCGGCTTTATTATTTCATAAGTACCTTGCTGAAATTCGGTTTTAACCATGCTATTATTAAAATCAGCTATCCAAAAGTTGTTGTCAAAAAAGATAGCGTCTCTTGGGTCTCTGCGAGGATAAAAATTCTTTGCATCCAATAAAACAAAATTACCTTGATACAGTGCAACCGCATCTTGATACACAATCATCAGTTTATTATCAGTAACGCGCATCCCCAGACACTTATAATCAATTAGACTGTCTACCCAAGTCCATTGCGTGCTGCCTGCATTTAATCTCCAAATTCTTCCATTATTATTGCCAACAACTTGATTGGTGTAAATTTGATTGTTATAAAATACGATTGCGTTAAATTGCGTATTAGGAAGAGATGCTTCAATGGTCCATGCGGAGAAATCCGATAAAAACGGATCGTTTTTTAACCCTTTGAAAACACCATTGGAGGTTGACGCAAAATAGTAGTTCCCATCAGTTGTAAAATCTTTTACATCCAATGAAACACCGTTAATTCCAATATTGTAAGTGTCTTTGATTTCTAATTTATTGAGATCAAGCACCACTACCCCAAAACCACATGAAAGATAAGCATACTGTTGATCCATGAAAATATTGTTAATTACCTTGTTCCCGAAAATTTGTTTGGTTTTAATATCCGATATATTGATGATTTTACCGCCTTTCAATACATCTATATTGGTATTTGCATAGGCAATTACAACTGCCTTTGCGGTTTCATTGTATGCCACCTTAACTACGGCAATATCAGAATATCCATTAACTTTTGTGGCTCTGTTTATTGAATTATCAGTTAAATTATAATTAAACAAGTTTCCATTGGCAATGCAATAAATCAAGTTGTCGGCCTTAGCAATACAAGTGGCTTGGTTATATGCCAAATGATCGCGCCACTGACCGATAGCAATCTCTTGCGCAAATCCCTGTATGAGGCAATTCATCAAAAGAAAAAAAGTTATTTTAGAAATTCTTTTACTCATCGTGTTGTTTGAAATACCAAATAGTTTAGGTGTAAAATAATAGGGTTCGCTAATTATTAGCAATACGCGACTATAACGTATTTTTTAATTCTTTATTGCAATGGTTTGGTTTCATTGAGGATTATTTTTTTTCTTTCTGCCTGCCGCTTGGAAATTTCTGAAATAACATCCATGTATATGGAATCGATGGTGGCCGATTGCATCGCATAATAATCATAACTTAATAGGAATTGTTTCTTGCTAACCGAATAGTACTTGTAAATTTTTTGTTTAATATGATTTCTGGTTTGATTCATTTTTCTATCCTCAAAAACTTTAATTCCAAGAGATGCTTCCAATACATGTATATCTGCTAATATCATCACCATGGTATCTCTGCCAATTATATTTTTGGGTTTCGATTGTTTATTTGCCGGTTTGCAGCCTAAACTAAGCATTATCAATGCAATAAAAAATAAAGTTAAGTCATAGCAACACTTGCTTTTTATTTTCACATCCATACAGGGCAATTTTTTGACTTAATCATTAAGGAAGGAATTTTTCTAAAAATATAAATAACTGATACTTCAGCCCCGCCACGCAGTTGATTGGCTGTTTTGAGTTGTGAAAAAGTAATATCATAACTAAGTCCTACTCTGAAATTTTCATAGTCAACTGCAGCAGCTATAATGGCCGCATCGCCAATACGGCAGAATAAACCACCGTAAACGGCATAATCCGAAGTTCCGGAGCTTCCGAGCCAATATTTTACCCAAGTGCCTAGGTTGATGGCGTTGTATTTATTTTGTCGAGATATCTGTATTTCAGGAATAATATCCAGATAAGTGGAGATTGGCTTGATGAGCGATATGTGTGCATTTAGCTTTGGGGAAACAGCAACAGGGTTTTCATTAAAAAATGATTTTTGGGGCTTGTTGAAATGTTGATAGGCAATTCCTGATTGTATTGTATTCCTCTTGTTTCTGAACATATACCATGAGATGCCGGCACTAAAGTCAGCAAAAATCATATTCGTGTTTGCAAAGTTTTCATCGGGCCCAATATTGCTACTGAAACCATCACCATTGTATTGATTGTCAAACGTAAGATTGGCAGTTTGTATGCCTCTGTTTGCAAGTCCCGGTTGAAACCCTAAAGAGATAAAATGGGCTGAATCCTTAGAGATTTTTTTAATGTAAGATAATGATAAACTTAATTTATTTCCACCATAACGACTGTCACCCGCACGGTCGTTTTGAATAAATGCACCTAAGCCGATAGTATGTTTTTTAAACTTATAACGCATGTCACCCGACAGAGTGGTTGAATTGTAGCCAACTGTTACTACTTTGTATTGATTTCTGAAATTACCTGCTAGGCGATAGTCGCCTTCGAATAAACCTGTATTTGCCGGGTTTTGATACACTGCTGCACTATTAAATTGGGAGTAATGAATATCTTGTGCATTGGCCCATGTAAATGAAAATAGAAATAAAATCAAGCACAGTGCATGGCTTTCAAAGCTTTTGGTATGGATCAGCATTAATCTCATTCACTTCATCGAATTAATGTAACATTGCCCTTCATTTCAACTGTTTCTCCTCTTTTGCAAGTAGCTTTTAAGTACCAACCAAACACACCGGGATCAGATAAGTTTCCTTGATAATAACCATCCCATCCCAAATTTTTGTCGGTGGTTTCAAATATTTTCTCTCCCCAGCGATTGTAAATGGCGAAGTATAATTGTTGAATATAGTTACCTCTCACAAATAATTTGTCATTTCGGTTGTCGGCATTGGGTGTAAATGTATTTGGTATAAATATGCCTGACTCGGTACAATCCGGTTTGAATACATAAATTTTTACCTTATCGGAAATACTACAATTGCTACCCTCTGTCACTGTTAATGTATACTCGGTCGTAGTTGTAGGTGTAGCCAACACATTGTCGGTATTTACATTGTTAATTCCTTCAGAAGGCGACCAAAGGAAGGTGTAATTTCCATTTGAAATGTCAACATTAATTGGGGTGCTATCACCTATGAAAAGAGTGTCCTTTTCGGCATTCACATTTAGGTTTGCAAGTCCAATAGATGCAACAGCAATATTGCTGGTTAAATTTTGTATACATGTATCACCCTCCGCATTGATTCGGCCTACTGCCACAGTAAAACTTGTATCTGTAGTGACGTTAACCAACTGATTTGAATTACTTGGATTTGTAAATGAAGCTGCCGGTTGCCATAAGTAAAAATCTCCTCCTTCGGCTTGAAGTAATATTTCTGCAGGTATAGCACAAAGTAAAGTATCTTTATTAAGTGCATAGGCATCAAATGATTTGATTATAACAGGAATGCTTACAGTGTCTATGCAACCATCGGCAGCTGTTACTATTAAAGAGGCATTGTAATTACCTGCATTGTAGTTATTTTGAGGATTTTGCAGCAGGGAAGTTTGGCCATCACCAAAATTCCATAACCATTGCACACTGGGGTTTCCGGGTATGGATGTTGTTTCAATGAAGGTTACCAGGTTGGAGCAGCTATCTTGATTGGAACTGATTGAAGCAACGAAAGGAGGATTAATATTAACATTAAAAAATGAAGTATCGCTGCACTCATTGTTGTTGCCCCAATAAACAACAAGGTAAGCACTATACTGACCTGTATCTGGATAAAGGAAATTTGTTTGTTGTAACGTTGATGTATTAACAGGAGATAAGGGATTTCCAAAATTCCACAGATAACCGCCAGCACTGTTAGGAAGTGCTGAAAACTCAACATTATTATTGCCACAAAAACTGATAAGATTTTGTTGAGCCTGCAGATTAACGATGGTTATTAAGGTATCGGAAGTTCCTGTACATCCGAGAGAGTCGGTTACAGTTAATTGAACGGTATAGGTGCCAGGGTTGAGGTAGGTATGGGTTGGGTTTTGTAGCGATGAAGTGGTGTTATCACCAAAGTTCCAATTCCACGAGTTTACGGTTGGATGATTATTGATGGTGAGATCAGAGAAATTTACAGTTGTTTGACAAGGTATGATTGTATTGGTGAATTGAGCTTGAATATCGGGAAACACGGTAATATTCTTTACGATAGTATCGGGTAATACGCATTCATTCACAGGAAGAATGTATAAAGTAACTGGGTAAACACCCGGTGCAATAAATGTTCTACTGGGATTAACTTCAGTGGAGGTAGTGTCGTTATTTCCAAAATCCCACAAAAAAGCATCAGGTGACGAGTTAGTGAATGAAACATTAAGTGGTGAACATCCTGATTCGGGTGATGCAGTAAAATCTCCTGATATTGGCCCTAATGAAAAATCAAATTTAAATACGCCAACATTACAATTGCTGCTGTTATTGGTATTGCTCCATGCACCGGGCGTTGTAGGAAAGTCATCGTTGCTCCCACATCCGGCACAAACCGCTTGGTAAACTATTCCTTTTTTATCAAACCTACTAGTTCCTCCATCAACATGTTCGGTACTGTTAGCGCCACCAAAATAGGTAGCATAAAGGAGGTTATCCATATTATTACTAAAAACAGCCAAATAAAAATTGAATCCATCTGTGGTGCTCTGAAAGGCGTCTGAGGTGAGTGGCATGTTAGTGGTGGGGATTCCTGTTGTTAAACTGCCGCCCCACCCGGAAATATAAATGCGTCCGCAGTTATCAACCAAGAATGCGGAAGGAGATAGATTAGGTGATCCACTGCTATTGCCAAAGGTGGTAGAAAATGCAGCAGTAGTTAGCATGCTGTCAAGTTTAACAATAAATTGACCACTGTTTGCATTTTGATAAACTCCTCCAATGTATGGAAAAGAGGAGCTGCTTGTTTGTCCAAAGAGATATACATTTTCTGATTGGTCTAATTGTACGAAGTAACTTTGGTCATAGGCATTTGTTCCGAGGTAAGAAATAAACGGAGTGCTATTGGTAACAGTAGAAAGTTTTAAAATAATTGCGTCTGCATTGCCACCTTGAAAAGCATTGATGTAACTATTATTATTGGCAGGCAGGTTAGGACTTGAAGTGCCTCCAGTAGCATATACATCAGTTCCTGATGATACAATGGCATATATGGCATCATCTTGATTTCCACCGATAAATGTGCTGTATAGGAGCGTTTGCAGATTGCTGTCGAGTTTAAAAATACAACCATCTTGATTATTGTCCTTTACAGATTGAATTGCATTTGAAGTTACAGGGAAATCAGCGGATTGCGTGCACGAACCTACAATGATATTGTCATTTTCGTCAACATTTATTTCCCCTCTAAATAAATCACCATAATTGAAATTAAGGTTAGCAGAGGTATTGATGCCATCGTTTTGATTTCCGCCAATGAATGTGCTTGCGAGCAATTGCGTTCCGTCAACACTGAATTTACTTACAAAAATATCAGTGCCATTATCAAAGAAGGTTCCATTACTACCTGCCTGAAAGTTTGTACCACCGTTGAAAGAATTATCAAAGCTCCCGGCAGTAATAGGGAAGTCTATTGAGCTGGTGGTGCCATAGATACAAAGTTGATCTAAAGAGTTTACCACCATACTGTGTACCACTTCGGTATTATTAGCTCCACCAAAATAGGTGCTGTAAAGCAGAGTAGTACCAGTGCTGTCAAATTTGGATATAGATATGTCGGTTCGGCCATATTGCACAGAGCCATTGTAGCTGTCGTCATAGGCGCCTAAGGTTGTTGGATAACCGACATCATAAATCAGCCCTCCTGCATATAAATTTCCAAAAGCATCGTAAGTGGCGGTTAAGCCAAAGTTGTCAGCAGTTGATCCCGAGTAGCTTGCAAAGACCAATACAGGGTCAATGATAAGAGCATGATTGGGATTGTAATTACTTCCAAGTTTAAATGAAACTGTCTTTTGTTTAAGGATGTATTGGCAGTCGATAAATATTTTTTTGCCATCAATTATTTGCCACGCAATGGGCTTTTGGTCAACCATTTCATTCAGAGATGTTTTAATATGTAGTTCATTATTTTCTAACCAAATTTTATCGGCTCCTTCGTAGTTCAGTTGCAGCATTTGATATTTAGCTCCAGGGGCAATATTAAATTGGTATTTGATACCATTCTCCAAACCTTCAGTTTCCATATCTATTCCTGGGTATAAATTTTCAGCGGTAATTTTCTCCCACGAATTGACCTTTTTGGCCCAAGCTAGATGGTTCTTGCCTATAAAGTAATTTTTATATGAAGGGTATTTTTCGGAGCTTTTGAATTTTATCGATTTGTTGCAGTTGATAAATTTCATTTTAAAAGCGTGTCTGTTAACTTTCTTGTGATTATTATTTTTACTCAAATGATTATACCGCACTGCTGCCTTGTCGTACAAATGATAGGTAAAACAATTGTTTTCAATGAAAAGTGCACCACCATCTAAATCAGCTTTGTAAATGATTTGAGATGGCCACTGACCTTTATTTTCAGTAAAATTGACATGATGTTGATGTGCGTAAATAGCATCTAGGTTGAGAAGTATCAGGGCTACCGATAAAATTAAATTACAATATGTCGAATTTTTAATGAGCACTGTCGATTATTTGAAAATAAAAGTACAAATTTTTCCCTTACAAAAGTTTGTAATGTTAGATTTGCAAAAAAACTTTACGGTTATTTATAGACTACCCTACATATTGCTCTTTTGTTTTTATGCACTGTTTGCAGAAGCTGCTTATTCCCAAAATAATGGATTAACGCGGGGCTATCCGTTTATTCAAAACTTTACTAATAAGGATTTTCCTGCGGATAATATCAATTGGAGTGCCACTCAGGATGAAATTGGGAACATGTATTTCGCCAATAAGTATGGAATATTAAAATATGATGGTAATTTCTGGACTTGCGTGTATACTCAAAGTGAGGTGCTCTCCATATGCTACGACACATTAACCAAGAGAATATTTGTAGGTTGTGTGGAGGATTTTGGGTATTTGGATATTGATTTTGCCGGAAAAAATAAGTTTGTTTCATTGTCGAACCTACTTGGTAAAAATGAAAAAATTGGAATGGTTTGGGATTGTATTGCCACATCGGAAGGGATTTACTTTCTGTCCGAGAAAAAATTAGTTTTGCTTAAAAACAACGCCTTGAGCGTCTGGAATTCCAAGAATGGCTTTCAGTATATTTTCCATGTTGGGAAGCATTTGTTTTTAAGCGAAATTGGGATTGGACTATTTTTAATGCAAAATGACAGTTTGAATTTTGTAAAAGGTTCTGAAATATTCAAGGAAAGCAGAGTAGTTTTTATTGATTTGTGGATGCAAAATCCTAATGAGTTAATCATCGCAACAAGAGAAAAAGGACTTTTTAATTCTACACTATTGTTCGATGAGAAGGGAAAACCTAGACTCAATTCGGAGATTGCGAATAAAAGTACAGAGCAATTGTTTAAAAGTACATCCCTCTATTCCGGCATTAAACTCAGTGATAATAATTATGCCTACTGTACACTCACGGGAGGAGTAATCATCACTGACCCAATGGGTAATTTAGTTGCTAAATATACATCGCAAAATGGGTTGGGCTGTGATATAATAAACGACATATTTGAAGATAAATCGGGGCACCTGTGGCTTTCCACTGAAAATGGTATTAGTCTGATTATGTGGTCCCTTCCTATTTTTAGTTTTGCTAACAGTGGAAATTTGTCTGGAATCGTAGAGTCGATGGAGTATTTACAAGGTAGGTTGTTCGTTGCTACTTCAGCAGGAATTTATGTGTTGAACGATAAAACCAATCAGTTCGAAAAATTTGATTTTCCCACCATACAAGTATGGCATATGCTCAAAATTGAAGAAGAAGAAGCTCTAATTGCAGCGACTAGTGATGGGATTTATAAGATTTTTCCAAATGGTTATCATTTGCTATCATCCCCCGATTTAATAGCATTTGCAATCTGCAAATCGAAAAAACATAAGAATCTGTATCACTTGGGTCTCTTTGAAGGTTTGGCATCTTTTACCTACGATGGGGGTTTATTTCAACTCAATCCGGTAAGCAAATTAATTAATTATCCTATTAGAGATATTCGTGAGGATAAGAAAGGTAATATTTGGCTCAGTTCAAACTACAACGGCATCATTCTTATACCTGCATCGGCCAATAATTATACTGCAGCTATTAATTCAAGTTATGAATACGTTAATTATACTGTCGAAAGCGGTTTGCCTAATCTGAATGCTAATTTTATACACGAAATTGATGGTGAAATAGCAGCAATCACCTACAATGGGATATATCGGTTAAATTTCTCAGGAGACATAACCAAAATGTCCTTTAATCAACTTGCAAAACTTAGATTCGACAAATTCAAACAAAAAGACATGTACTTTCCAAAGCAAGATATTCAAATTGAAAAACTTGCTCAGGATTCGGAAAAAAATATTTGGACCGTTGCGCTCTTCCCAGATGGTTCAAGGGATATACGTATGCTCCAACAAGGCAACATAAAAAATCAGGTGGACGCTCCATTTAAAATAATTTCGAAAGATAAAATAAATCACATTTTTTTCGACTCCATGTACACATGGTTTGGTGCAACAAATCAAATCTATTGCTTCGATAACTCTAAAGGCTATGATTATCAAGCTAAATATAATGCTCAAATTCATACCATTGTTTCTAATTTAGATACAGTTTTTAGTGGGAATTACTTCACCGAAAATAAAATTGGCAAAACATATTACAATCAAATCAGTACAAATCAGCCGGAAAGGTTAAAAAAATCTTTCCCCTATGAGATCAATGATTTTACTTTCTTTTTTTCAGCCACTTCATACATTGCCAACAATTCATCTCAATTTTCTTGCATCCTTGAAGGTGAAGATGAAAAATGGTCAGAATGGTCTAATGAAACCTCCAAAGTTTATATGAACTTGTATGAAGGAAAGTATATTTTTAAGGTCAAAGCAAAAAATATTTTCGGAACTGAAAGCACTGTGGCTACTTATGAATTTACCATTTTGCCTCCCTGGTACAGAACTACTATCGCTTATATCATTTATTTATTTCTTGCAATTGGATTTGTGTATTTGGTGGTAAATATTTTTACACGCAACCTAAACAGAATCATTAAAACTCAAACTGCAGAATTACAGAAACAAAAAGATGAGATTGTTAATAAAAACAAGGAAATTACCGATAGTATTTATTATGCCAAAAGAATTCAAGATGCTATTATGCCTAGCAATGAATACATCAAAGGAATGTTTCAAGAAAGTTTTGTTTTGTTCAAGCCCAAAGATATTGTAAGTGGCGACTTTTATTGGGCCAACCTTAGAGACAATCATGCTATTTTATCGGCAGTAGATTGTACAGGGCATGGTGTTCCTGGAGCATTTATGAGCATGATGGGGAATGATTATCTCAGTGATATCATCGTAGACTCTAAAATTAGTGACCCTGCCGAAATTTTAAACATGCTTCGTTCAGGGATTATTAAAGCGCTGAAACAAAGAGGTGAGAGTGGTGAGTCTAAAGATGGAATGGATATGGCTTTGATAAACATTAATAAGTTGACCAAAGAAATGGAATTTGCTGGGGCAAATAATCCAATTTACATAGTTAGATCGCTCGATAAACCCGCACCAGACAATGCAATTCCGTATAAACTAGATAATTCTAACTATAGTTTATATGAAATTAAAGGAAATAAATTCCCCGTTGGCATTCATATGGGCACAACTTTACAGCCTTTTACCAAGCAATCAGTAACGCTTCATATTGGCGATGCCGTTTATCTTTTTTCAGATGGATTTGCCGATCAATTTGGAGGAACTCATGGTAAAAAGCTTAAGTACACTCAATTTAAAAAATTAATCTTAGAGTCACTATTCTTAAGTATGGAAGAGCAAAAAATATATTTAGAACAGAAGCTCAACGAGTGGCAAGGTCAACTAGAGCAAGTAGATGATATTTTGGTTATTGGTATAAGAATTATCTAATTCATGCCACAAAAAAAAGATCATTTCGCTATTATTAAAAAAATTACCCCAAAGCGTTTTTTTAATGGGTTGAAACTTTATTTCTCCTATCATATTTCAAGGCTTTCAAAAGGTGCTAATCATCGAGGCTTGCCAATGAGCATTGCCATTGAGCCCACTACAGCATGTAATTTGCGTTGCCCGGAGTGCCCTAGTGGACTAAGATCTTTTACTAGACCAACAGGTATGTTGCAAAATAAAACCTTCGAAAAGATAATTGATGAGTTGCACCAATCATTGATTTACCTTATTTTTTATTTTCAAGGCGAACCTTATCTTAATACTTCTTTTTTAGAGATGGTGTCATACGCATCGAAAAAAAATATTTATACAGCAACAAGCACCAATGCTCATTATTTAACCGATGATGTTTGTCGAAAGACAATCGAATCTGGTTTGAATAGGTTAATTATTTCTATTGATGGTACCACACAGGAAACCTATGAATCATATCGAGTTGGTGGAAAGCTTGATAAGGTAATTGAAGGAACAAAAAACATTGTCAAATGGAAGAAAGAAATGAAATCTTCAACACCTCATTTAATTTTCCAATTTCTGGTTGTTAAACCTAATGAACATCAAATTGATGAACTTATGGAATTGGCAACCCAACTCGAAGTTGATGAGGTTAGATTTAAAACAGCTCAAGTTTATGACTACAAAAATGGGAATAGCTTAATTCCAGAAAACCATGAATATTCACGTTATAAAAAAAATAAAGACGGCACTTACTCAATTAAAAATCGACTGCTAAATCACTGTTGGAAAATGTGGCATTCATGCGTTATTACTTGGGACGGAAAGGTGGTTCCATGCTGTTTTGACAAGGATGCCACTCATACATTGGGCGATCTCTCAAGCAATTCGTTTAATGAAGTTTGGAAAAGCATTCCTTATCATAATTTTCGAATTGCTGTTATGAAAGGACGCTCTGAAATTGATATCTGCAAAAATTGTACAGAAGGGACTAAAGTCTTTGCATGAAAGTGTAATTCTGACAAATAGAGTAGACCGATAATTTGTTAAAGACAAAATATTTTTTTAATAAATATTGCTAATTTTCGATTTATCACGTAGGTTTGTAAAGTGTGTTATTAAAATTTTGTTTAAACATTAAAAAATTATGGAAGAATTCGATAACAGAGATGCAGAAAAAAAAGACAAAAATCTTGTCTTCGGACAGCAGGTTAAAGCTGGCAAACGTGTTTATTTTGTTGATGTGAGAGCAACTAACAAAGGAGACTATTATCTGTCGATAACTGAAAGCAGAAAGAAAATTGCTAATGATGGTAAAATGAGCTTTGAAAAAAGTAAAGTTTTCCTTTACAAGGAAGATTTTGAGAAATTTTTAAACTCATTGAATGAAGCAGTTGATTTTATTAAGAAAGAGCAGCCTTTCGACCCTGCTGAGTATGCTGAACGCAGAAGGCAGTATATGGAAGAAAGAAATCAAAATACAAATAATTTTGAAGGGAACTCTGGCAACAACTACAAAGAGGTCTCTTTCGATGATTTAGGTTAGTTTATTCGTGATAAATATAACAGCCTGCCGAAATAATTCGGTGGGCTGTTTTAGTTTGAAGGGCTGGGAAATTTTACTTGAATTGTTCTCCCCGATATTGAAATGATGATCAATTAAACTGAATTAATCGATACAAGTTACAAGTAACCCACTGGTAATTTTATATCTGTAATCACACCTAGTTGATGTTTTTAAAACGCTCAAACAATGAATTGAATTAAAGCTGTTTCAGCGATTTCGCATTTTCTAATGCGGAATTTGGGTTCAAATACTCTTTCCAACTAATCAAAAACAAAATTGAGATGGTTGCGTTTTTAGATAAGCCTCTTAGATTTTGCTCTAACAAAGGTTTTTAAGAATTTTATGCATCTGTAATGAATCCTTTTCTAGTCCGAATTATAAAAAAACTTGTGCTTAAGAGCAGGCAACAAATGGGAGCAACAAGTTATTCTAGTTATCAGTTGGCCAAAGGATATAAGGATTTTTTGGTGCTCACCAAACACCTATTCAAGGATATTTTTTTGATTGCCTTAGGTGTTTACTCCGCTTCACTTGGGCTAAAATCATTCATACTCCCCAACAGTTTTATTGATGGAGGAGCAACGGGTATGGCGCTTTTAATATCTGCCTTAACTCAAATTCCTTTATACATTTTAATTGTTATCATCAATATTCCATTTATCATTCTTGGATACAAAACAATTGGGAAGCGATTTGCTATAAAAACAATCTTTGCCATATCGCTACTATCCTCTTTGGTAGCTCTTGTGTCTTTTCCAAATATTACTAATGATAGGTTACTAGTTGCAATCTTTGGTGGATTGTTTTTGGGTGCAGGAATAGGATTTAGTATTAGGGGAGGAGCAGTTATTGATGGCACGGAGGTTTTGGCTATTTTTTTGAGCAAAAAATTTGGAACTACTATTGGCGATGTAATCATCGTTATTAATGTGCTGATTTTTAGTACTGCTGCGTATTTTTTAGGATTAGAAACAGCTATGTATTCTATGATTACTTATTTGGCTGCATCAAAAACACTCGATTTTATTGTTGAAGGAATTGAGGAGTATATTGGTGTTACCATCGTTGCTGCCCATAGCGAGGATATCAGACAAATGATTATTACGGTAATGGGAAGGGGAGTTACTATCTACAGCGGGAAAAGAGGCTTTGGTAAGCGTGGTGAGGAGAAGGAGGTTGACATCATCTACACTGTGATTACCCGGCTAGAACTCAATAAACTAACTACAGAAATTGAAAAAATTGAACCAAGTGCTTTCGTTGTCATGAATAGTGTAAAAGACACCAAAGGTGGTATGATAAAAAAGCGGCCCCTAAAACATTGAAAACAACATTAACCAATTTGTTACTTTTCATATTTTTAACTTGTTTTGGTGATATTTAGATTCCGATTTTAAGCCAGTTAAACCATAGCATGTCTGCAAAACTCTCAACATCCGAACTTATTTCGCAGTATACCGTTATATTGTCTAAATTTTTACCTGAGCAAAGTGTTGAAATTATAGCAAAATGGGTTATACATTATAATTTTGATTTAAAAATAACACAAAGCCGAGCTACAAAACTTGGTGATTACAGAAGTCCGTTTAAAGGGAGTAGGCATCAAATATCTGTTAATCATAACCTCAATCGATTTGCTTTTTTAATCACCTTGGTACATGAGATTGCCCACCTATCGGCATTCGAAAAATACAGTTTTGCCATTAAGCCTCACGGTGAAGAATGGAAACAGGAATACAAGCAATTGATGATGCCTTTTCTACGGTCAAATATTTTACCTGACGATGTTCAGCTTGCTCTCGAGAATTACCTCATTAATCCTGCTGCCTCGAGTTGTGCCGATGAAAATTTATTGCGTACGCTGCGTAAATACGATAAGAAAAACGAATCATTGGTACATTTGGAGGATTTACCTTTTAAAACAATTTTTAAAATTAAACCTGAACGTTATTTTGAAAAAGGCGAAAAGCAGAGAAAGAGGTACAAGTGCACGGAATTGAGCTCTGGTCGAATTTATTTATTCAGTCCGGTTGCTGAGGTTACTCCCGTTCAAAAAACACTTCCTTTGTTATAAACACACATTTAAAGTATCAATAAACTATTTCTTGCTGAATTTGTTAAAATTGTATGTTTAAGAATAACTCTTTTAATCCACACAAATTGCAATGAGGTTTCTAAAATTTAATACCTTTGCGCCCCACAATTTAAGGCAATTTTGAGCACGGAAACAATCAAAGAAAATAAAGTTGAAGCGGGGCTAAGCATACGCGATGTTGCGGCTTTTTGTAAGCTGCGTTTGGCTACGCTTGTTGTGATGTCGGCTGCCTTTTGCTTTGTGCTTGCATCCAACAGTATGGACTACACGAAATTAACGATTCTTATTGCAGGTGGTTTTTTAGTGACAGCTTCAAGTAATGGTTTCAACCAAATTATTGAGCGAAACTTGGATAAACTCATGAATCGCACCAAAAACAGGCCATTGCCAGCCGGTAAAATGACTGTTAATCAAGCATATTTTATTGCTGCAATACTAGGTATTTTGGGTATTATACTCTTGTGGATGTTCATTAATCCGTTATCTGGAATTTTAGGAACATTGGCACTAGTGCTGTATACCTTAGTGTATACACCCATGAAGCAAAAGTCGCCTTTGGCCGTTTTTGTTGGGGCTATTCCCGGTGCCATTCCCCCAATGCTTGGTTATGCTGCGGTTAGTGGTGAACTTAGTATGGAGGCCGCAATTTTATTCAGTGTGCAATTCATGTGGCAATTCCCTCATTTTTGGGCAATAGCATGGGTGCTCGATGATGATTATAAAAAAGCAGGGTTTTATTTATTGCCATCAAGAGGCGGCCGCGATAAAGGCAGTGCTTTTCAGATTTTGATTTATACCTTGTGCTTGATGCCTGTAAGTTTGATGCCGATTGTATTTAATATTTCAGGAGGTGTGGCCGCTACCATAATTATTATTTGTGGAATTGTGTTTATTGCACAGGCCATTAAACTTTTTTCAAAATGTGATGTTAAATCAGCACAGGAATTGATGTTTGGATCATTCATTTATTTGCCATTGGTTCAAATCGCCTTAATGATAGACAAAGTATAACATGAATAACGAAAGCAATGATTTAAGATTAAACAAGGGCCTAAGAGAGCGAACTGCAAAATTGTTGTTGTATGTCTCTATAGGCAGTATTGTGATGGCTTTTGCCGGCCTTACCAGTGCCTACGTGGTGTCTAAAGGAAGTGGTGCGGGTTTCAATTTCGATTTACCCGCAATTTTTTATTTCAGTACCGCCATCATTTTAATTAGTAGTCTCACCATTAATATGGCATTGGTTGCTGCAAAAAATAACAAACAATCCGAAATCACTATGTGGCTTGTTGTAACATTTGTTCTAGGAATTGCATTTTCTGCCACGCAGTACTTGGCTTGGACAGAGCTATACCAAAATAAAATATATTTTGCAGGAAAACAAAGCAATGCCGCGGGCTCTTTCATGTATGTCATCACTGGGCTTCATTTGGCGCATCTTATTGGAGGATTGTTGTATCTCATTGGAGTAATCTACAGGTCAATTAAAAATCAATTCAATTCAGAAAATTATCTGAAAATCAAACTTTGCGCCATCTACTGGCATTTCCTCGATATTCTTTGGATTTATCTTTTTGTTTTCTTGTTAAACATTAAATAGTTCAACCGGAGAGTTTTTTTAGTCAATATCCTAACTTTTCTCTTACTAGCGAAAGTGTATCTTGTGCGTAGGCCCTTGCACGTTTCTCCCCTTTTTCTAGTTGATGGTTTAAGGTAGCAGGATTAGACATTAAAAATCCAAACTCCTCTCTTGCAGAGGCAAACTTGCTAATAATTAGTTCGTATAGCGCCTGCTTCGCATGCCCATAACCATAACCGCCTTCTAGATAATTTTTGCGCATGGCACTCGTCTGATCGCTATCAGCAATCAGTTTAAAAATGTTGTAAACATTGCATGTATCTGGATCTTTGGCTGCCTCAAGCGGAAGACTATCGGTTACTATTGATTTAATCACCTTCAGAAGTTCTTTATCCGGTAAAAAAATATCAATAAAATTTTGGTATGATTTGCTCATCTTTTGTCCATCAATGCCGGGCACAATTTTTACCTGTTCGTCAATTTTCGCTTCAGGAATAACAAATGTATCACCATAAATATGATTGAATTTTTGGGCAATATCTCTTGTCATTTCTAGGTGTTGAAGTTGATCCTTTCCAACAGGGACAAAATTTGCTTGGTAAAGTAAAATATCAGCAGCCATCAGAACAGGGTATGTAAATAAACCTGCATTAACATCAGCTAACTTTTCTGATTTATCCTTAAATGAATGCGCATTAGCGAGCATCGGAAAGGGCGTTAAACAATTTAGGTACCAGGCCAACTCGCATACTTCGGGCACCATACTTTGTCGGTAAAATAAGTTTTTATCTGTATCAAAACCAAAGGCAATCCATGCTGCAGCTACAGCATTAATATGGTGTCTGCGAATTTCAGCATCTTTAATTGTGGTAAGTGAATGCAAATCGGCAATAAAAAAGAAACTCTCATTTTCAGGAGCCCTACTCATTTCAATTGCCGGTAATATTGCTCCCAAAATGTTTCCCAAATGCGGAACACCGCTGCTTTGTATACCTGTTAATATTCGCGCCATTGCTAAAATTTTAAAGCAAAAGTAATAATAACTAAGAAAGTGTAATTCAAAATAATTTCACGTGATACTTTTCAGCCATTTTTTTTATTTGCTCTTCGTTAACTTCATGCAAATTATGCTTACCGTGATAATTTTCAACCGTCATCACATATAACCTACACGGGTATTTTTCTGCTAGCTTAAAGTAAGGTTGCATCTCCCATTCCATGGTAAATGTATTGTGAACAATCACTTTCAAAATTCCTTGTTTAAGCGCTTGTTCAGTATGGTTTAAACATGCTGAGTAAGCAAGATGATTCTTACTAAATTCGAATGTGTAAATTCCGTTTTGATCTGTAAAGTAATCATCTACTGAAAAAATAGGGTAACTATTATTTTCCGAAATAAGTTCTGCAAACGATGATTTGCCCGCCCCGGGCAGGCCCCTCAATAGAATTAAATTTTGATTTGTATTCATATGTTTTCTACATGCAAATATCAAAACAATTCGTTATCTTTGGAATATGGCTATCAAACGATATACACTTAAGGCAATCCTAATTATTCCAATTGTCATATTGATTAAATTTTATCGAGGTGCTATTTCTCCTCTATTGCCTAGTGCTTGCCGATATACGCCAACATGCTCACAATACATGCTTG
>JALRAS010000007.1:30469-53954 GCA_023262495.1 Bacteroidia bacterium
GGATGGGTATTAAAAGAATTTCTAGGTGCCATCCATGGGGTGGGCATGGACACGATCCAGTTGTTTGATTTATCAAATTATTTGCTTGAGTTTAACCCTAATTAATCGGCAGAAGTTATACCATTACTAACTAAAAATTAGTCTTTGAGTTTAGGTTAAAATGACAATAGCGTGTCTGTTATAGTTCAATCAATGGGACTATTAAAGAAACCGTATCGGTATTAGTGGCTTAGCCTTATTGTAATAATTTCAGTTGTATCCGCATCATCTAATGCGGAATTGGCTTTAAAAATTAGATGGCTACAATGTTGTAGTTAACAGCATAAACATAGGTTCTGCACTCTCAATTGTTAGTAAGCCACCAAAATAATGCTTGCGCCAAACTATTTTTTTTCTTATATTTGAATATTAATCCCAAATAATGGCCCATGTTAAAGCCCTATAACTCATTCATTTATTATCTTCAGAATATCAAAATTTTGACTGCTGCATTTGCACTTATGCAATCATTTGCTTTTGCAGATCAGTTTGCATACGAAAACAGTAAGAAACAAAAATTAGCCCCCAAAAAGGAAAATTATACATCGTTCAACGCTTCACGAATTGCACTCGATATCAATCAATGGAAATCATACAATCATGAAAAAGATTTTTTCCATCCTGAATTCGGAAAAATGCCCTTTAATGCTCCTGATCGAGAACTTGTAGAGGTTTTAAATAAACGTGGGGTTGATTATCGCTATTTTGTAAATCCATATCAACCTTCAGAATTTTTTGTGCAACAATCGTTGGGCGATTTACATTATTTTAAAGATGGCTTTTGGCAAACTATTGATCATCATTTGAATAATAATGGCAATGGTTTATATGAAGCCAATCAACAACCCGAGCCGGTGGGTTTTAATGCAATCAATAAGGTTTCATATATCAATACTGTTTTTGGAAAAGTAAATTTCAATCAATGGAAGTTATATGGAATAAACAATGATGATGATGAAATTTTTGTTGCTAGTGCAGATTGGTCAGATCATACAGCAGGTGATGATGGCATTTATATCAACGATATTTTTCCTGGTATTGATGCTTCAATGAAAGTGTCAAGAGGAGCTATTAAAACTAATTTTATCATTAAATCTGTGGTTAATTATTCATTTAAAGAATTGATTTTTACTGATGAATTTAACTTCGGAGATGGCGCAGGCATACTTCAATTTATGAATGTAAGTAATCATAACAGAGCAGCTGATAGGGTGCAGCTCTTGACTGCTAACAAGCCCATTATTGAGATTGGAGAGGCGGTAGCGTATATTGAAAATGGTCAAAAAGATCAAAGATATTTTCCCGAGTATCAGTTGCGTAAAAATAAACTGGGAATAATTATTCCTGTGAATTGGTTGCAACAAAGTTTACAATCGGGGCATGTGATTATTGATCCCTTGGTAACAAGTAGTAATACTCTTGCACAAGCAGCAATCACCGGTTCAAGGTATGATGCAACCTGTAACTTTACCCAATCTTGTGATTTTACATTAAACGTGAATACGCCCGCTGCTGCTGTATTTACTGATGTTTTAGTCAATTTTGATTATTTGGCACAAGGGGCCTGTTTCATGGAAGATGGTGCCACAAGATTTACCTTAGGAGGGTGTACTAGCCCCAATACAGCCGGATTTTACTGGTTTTGCGCACCACCAGCAGGTTCGGCTCCTGGCACTTGTACAGGCGCTAATATTTCCATTTACCCCGATATTAGTGGTTGCTTGCCTGCCCCCTCCTGTGTGGCTCAAAATCTTACTTTTGGTTTAAAGTTTTACAGATCATGTTGGGGCACTACTGGTGCCGCATGCAGCAATACCTGTATTGGTGCAGCCAGCCCATGGAATGTAGTCATTCAAGGACAAACAGTTGGTTTCACTAACCCTGCTCCTAACCAATTTAGTGTGTCATCCACCAGTGTTTGTGCCGGACAAAATATCACAGCCACCTCATTGGGTTCCCAGTTTGGTGTTGCACCTTATAACATCAATTGGAGTTTAAGTCCAACAGGAGTGCCTTCGGTAGGTTCTGGATCTCCAGCAGTTATTAATTTTCCAACAGCAGGTGCCTACACCCTTTATTGCATAGTTACTGATGCATGTGGATCAACCTCAAGTGCCTCCAAGGCCATAACCATAACTGCTCCGCCTGCTGCACCAACAGTGGTGAGTCCTATTCTTTATTGTCAAAATTCTAGCGCCTCTATTTTGTCTGCCACAGGCCTTAACCTTGAATGGTTTACAGTGCCGGTTGGAGGTACACCCACAGGGGCCCCAACACCATCAACAGGCGTGCCCGGAACAACTAGCTACTATGTGCAACAAACTGTGGGTGGATGTGTAAGTCCGCGCGCTCAGATTAATGTAATTGTTAACCCCCTCCCAACTTTCAGCGGTTCAGTTACCTCGATTCCAGCATCTTGTGGGGGATCTGACGGTTCTGTCAGTGGATTGACAGCTAATGGAATTGGTACTATCAATTATGATTGGTATAATAGTGCTTCGGTCCTGGTGAGTTCATCTACATCTAATGCAGACCTTTCGAATCAGCCGGCAGGTAATTATAACCTTACCGTAACCGATGCCAATGGATGTTCAGCAACATATGGTCCTGTGGTGATTAGCTCTGCCAGTCCACCATCCGCACCAACAGTTGTTACTCCAATTTCATATTGTATTGGAGCAACAGCCACAGCGCTAACAGCTGTTGGATCAAATTTATTGTGGTATTTTGTTCCTGTTGGTGGGGTAGGAGACCCCAATGCACCGATTCCTTCTACTGCTTCTCCGGGTACAATTAGTTATTATGTTTCTCAAACGGTTAATGGTTGTGAAAGTAGCCGTTCACAAATTGATGTAATCATAAACAATGCACCTGTGGCACCAACTGTAACCAACCCAATAAACTATTGTCAGGGAGCCACTTCAACTCCATTGACAGCAACAGGTTCAGCGCTGCTTTGGTATACGGCCCCTCCCCCCGGTGTAGGAAATCCTGTTGCTCCAACTCCTTCAACTGCGGTTGCAGGAATTGTGAACTACTATGTGAGTCAAACGGTTGCCGGTTGCGAAAGTAACACGGCCCAAATTACAGTTCAAGTAATAGACCCTCCATCAATCATTGGACCACCGGCAGTAACTCCCAGCACGTGCGGTGCTTCTGATGGCTCCATCACAGGACTCACAATAACTGGAAATGGATTGTTAACCTACTCTTGGAGTAATGCATCTGCTGTGGTAGTTTTCACATCAACAACAAGTTCATCCTTACTTAATCAGCCCTCGGGTACTTACACACTTACGGTAACCGATGTGACAGGCTGTGTCTCTGTATCTGCACCCATTCAAATCAATAACAATGCTGCCCCTAATCCTCCTGTTGTGGTAACACCTATACAATATTGTACAGGCGCTATTCCCGCACCACTTTCTGCAATAGGCAACAGTTTATTGTGGTATACTATTCCCTCTGGTGGTATTGGATCATCAACAGCACCAACTCCCTCAACAGCATTAGTTGGCACTATAAGTTATTATGTTTCTCAAACTGTTTCAGGGTGTGAAAGTGCATTGGCTCAAATAGATATAGTGGTTAGTGCTCCACCTCCGGCTCCTCTCGTAACTTCACCCGTTAATTATTGCTTGAACGGAACAGCAACACCGCTAACTGCCACAGGAAATAACCTACTTTGGTATACTGTTTCTTCCGGAGGGACAGGATCTTCAGTTGCCCCAGTACCCTCAACTGCTGCTATTGGAACTACAAGTTATTATGTGAGTCAATCCAACAATGGTTGTGAAAGCCCTCTTGCTCAAATCGATGTAGTTATTAATTCGTTACCAGCTATACCTACGGTGGTATCACCCATTTCTTATTGTCAAGGGGCATCTGCTTCTCCATTGACTGCCACAGGTTCTTCATTGTTGTGGTATACCTCATCATCTGGAGGAACTGGATTGGCTGCTTTAACTCCACAAACAAATATTCCCGGAAGTACAAGTTACTATGTTTCTCAAACAATTGGAGCTTGCGAGAGTCCGCTGGCAGAAATTGTTGTGATCATCAATCCTGATGTGGTTCCAACGGCTATCATTACTTCCTCATCAACAAATGTATGTGCAGGAACATTAATTTCTTTTTCGGCAATTGTCAATAATGCCGGTGCTACTCCGGGTTTACAGTGGATGTTGAATGGTAATCCTATAACTGGTGAAACAAATCTCAATTTCAGCAGCAACACTTTACCGCCTAATTCAGTTATAACATTTCAGGTAACATCAACAGCGGCATGTGCCAATCCAACACAAATAACATCTAACAGTATCCCATTAGATATTATCCCAAATGTTACCCCTTCGGTGTCCATTATATCTGATCCTGCAACGGTTTGTACTGGTCAACCAGTTACGATTATAGCAACGGCAGTATATGGTGGTACAAGTCCTATCTACGATTTTAGAGTTAATGGAATATCTGAGCAGAATGGAAATTTGAATGCCTATACCAGTAATTCATTCCAAGATGGCGATGTAGTGGTAGTAGTTATGAATTCCAATTATCAATGCATCAGCGGAAGTAACACGGTAACATCAAACGCCATAAATATTGATATTGCTGCTCCACCTGAAATAAATGCTGTAGCTGCCGAGGATACTATTATTAGAGGTCAGAGCACCAAACTTACAGCAGAAACAAACTCTCTCAACGCTATTTACTTGTGGGAGCCCGGAAGCAGTTTGCTTTGTGCAGTATGTGAGACTACTACGGCAAGCCCTGATACAGCTACTACTTATTATTTAACCATTACAGATTACATTACGGGCTGTGTGAACTATGATACCGTTTTTGTTTTTGTTTCCACAGAGTTTAATGTTTTTGTTCCCACTGCATTTTCTCCTAACCTAGATGGATTTAATGATGAATTGTTTGTTAGAGGTACCGGAATTAAGGATTTTACACTTGATGTTTTTGATAGATGGGGAACAAGATTATTTACTGGTTCCGACCCCAAGAAAGGATGGGATGGAACACTCAACGACAAACCTGTTATGGCAGGTGTTTATACTTATTATCTCAAATACCAAAAGTATGATGGCGAGTTTGGTGAGCTAAAGGGCAATATTACATTGGTTCGATAGGAATTCCCTTCATTTACTCGACTTAGTTTTCAGTGAATCATGATTGGAGGGTTAAACATATTTGTATACCTTTGCACACTATTTGTAAAACGATGAATATTCGCATTACTAACAAATCAACGCATCCGTTACCTTCATATGAAACACTCATGTCGGCAGGCATGGATTTGAGAGCGTATACTGAAGAACCGATAGTCATCAAACCTATGCAAAGGGTCCTCATTCCCACCGGTTTGACGATTGAACTTGCCGAAGGGCTTGAGGCACAAATAAGACCAAGGAGCGGATTAGCTTTTAAGCATGGGATAACAGTTCTAAATAGCCCAGGAACCATAGATGCTGATTATCGCGGTGAAATAAAAGTACTATTGATTAATTTATCTGATGCTGCATTCACTGTTAATAATGGAGAGAGAATTGCACAAATGATAATCAGTAGCTATGTGAAAGTAAACCTAATTAATACAGACAGTTTATCTGAAACACAAAGAGGTGCCGGTGGTTTTGGCCATACGGGCTCAAATTAAAAACTAAATTATTTAAGAGATGAAGATTATTGTACCAATGGCAGGAATGGGCAAAAGAATGCGCCCTCATACCTTAACCGTACCGAAACCACTGATTCAAGTAGCAGGAAAGCCAATTGTTCAAAGATTGGTGGAGGATATTGCAAGAGTAATAGATGAGAAAATAGATGAAATTGCCTTTGTTATTGGTGATTTTGGAAAAGAAACAGAAGATAAGTTGGTTGCCATTGCCCAGGGCTTGGGAGCAAAAGGTACAATACATTACCAGCACGAAGCATTGGGTACTGCGCATGCCATACTTTGTGCAGAAACCGCTCTGTCAGGAAAGGTGATTGTTGCTTTTGCAGATACCTTATTTAAAGCTGATTTTAAAATAGAAACAGCCCAGCACGATGGAATTATTTGGGTTCAAAAAATTGAAGACCCCCGTATGTTTGGTGTGGTGAAAGTGAATGAGCAAAATGTGATTACTGACTTTGTAGAAAAGCCCCAAACCTATGTTTCTGACCTAGCAATTATCGGGATCTATTATTTTAAAGATGGGGAGTATTTAAAAAATGAATTGCAGTATCTAATAGATAACAATATCCGTGAGAAAGGCGAGTATCAGCTGACTAATGCGCTTGAAAATATGAAACAAAAAGGAAGTCAGTTTTCACCAGGAAAAATCACGGAGTGGCTCGATTGCGGTAATAAGGATGCTACTGTTTTTACCAATGCTCGTGTGCTATCATTTAACCATGGCGAAAGTCTTGTTTCAAAAAATATTCAGCAAACCAACTCAGTTATTATTGAGCCCTGCTATATTGGCGATAATGTTGTTCTCGAAAATGCTGTTATTGGTCCACATGTTTCAATTGGTGCAAATACCAGAGTTTTTAATGCCAATATTAAAAATAGTATTGTACAAAATAATAGCATAATTGAAAACTGCGTTATAGCAAATAGTATGGTTGGTGCCTTTGCCGAAATTAAGCAAAATACCATGGACTTGAGTGTGAGCGATTATTCAGTTTACAAAGTTTAACAGCAAACATTTACGTTTATTTATCTACATTAGCACAAACATTGATACCTCAACTGGGTTGAAACAATTAGCAATTAATTTTTTTATCATTACAGCTGTTCTTCTTGCAGGATGCAAAGGGGCCAAAAAAACGACTACGCTTTCTCAAAAAGAAAAAGAGTCGGGACCAAAACAATTCAGTAAGCATGATCTTGATGTCAATCATTTTTTTGTAAGTGCCAATAAAGAAAAATTACTAGGGAATACAGAAGATGCCATACTTTTATTCAAAAAGTGTTTGCAAATTGATCCTAATAATGCAGCTGCATCCTATGAATTAAGCATTTTGGCTATCAACGCAGGTGATTATCAAAGTGCAGAAGCGTTTAGTAAAAAAGCATATACACTTGACCCTGAAAATGAATGGTATGCAGTGCTTTATGTTGAAACGCTGCAGCGAAATAAAAAAATAACCGAAGCAATTAAAGTGTATGACAACCTGCTGAAAAAATATCCGAACCGTACAGATTTATATTACGATTACGCAGATTGCTATCTTCGAATGAATAAGGCAAATGAGGCCATTCAACTGTATGATGAACTCGAGAAAAAAATAGGGGTGAATCCGGAATTATCCCTACAAAAGGAAAAAATATTTATCAGAATTGGGAAATTTGAAAAAGCAGTAGAAGAAATTAATAAGCTGATTGCTGCCTATCCTGAAGAAGCAAAGTACTATGGAATTTTGGCTGAATTGTACGCTGCCAACAATAAGGAAAACGAAGCCATTGAGATCTACAATAAGGCACTGAATATCGACCAAGATAATCCTTACATCAACCTGTCTTTTTCTGAATTTTACAGACAAAGAAAGGATTATTCAAAAGCATTTACCTATCTCGAACAAGCATTCAATTCTGAAGAACTTGATATTGACAGCAAGGTTAAGGTGCTCTTGAGTTACTTTGTAGTGAGCGAAAAGACTGAAGAGTTGAAAGCGCAAAGTTTAAGTTTGTGCGATTTAATTATTAAAGCGCATCCTAAAGAGGCAAAGGCTTTTAGCATTGCAGGAGACTTTTATTACCGCGATAGGAAATTGGAAAAAGCGAAGGAGTATTTTGCGCAAGCTGTTGAACTTGACAAAAGTAAATATGTTATCTGGAATCAGTTATTGATCATAGAGAGCGAATTGCAGCAATTCGATGAAATGATTAAACATGGCAAAGAAGCATTGGAATTATTTCCTAATGAACCCACAATTTATTTGCTGTTGGGAATTGCTTACTTACAAGAAAAAAATCCTGCTGAGGCAGTTACTGTGTTGAAGCAAGGTAAAAACATGATTATTGATAACAAGCCCTTGTTAGGTCAGTTTTACGCTAATTTAGGAGATGCTTATTATCGTACCAAACAAATGGAGCTTTCGGATGAATCTTATGAAGAAGCTCTCAAAATTAATCCCAATGATACATACGTGTTAAATAATTATGCCTACTATTTATCGTTACGTAATGTAAAGTTGGATAGGGCAGAGGAGATGTCCAAAAAATCAAATGAATTGGAGCGTGATAATGCTTCTTATAATGATACCTATGGATGGATTTTATTTGCCCAAGGCAAATATGCTGAAGCAAAATTATGGCTCGAAAAGGCGGTTGCCAATGGAGCTTCAAACAATGCGGTTATATTAGAACATTTGGGCGATGTTGAATACAAACTCAATAACTCACAAGCTGCATTCGACTATTGGATAAAAGCAAAAAAAGCCGGTGCCGGCAGTGACATTCTTGATAGAAAAATTAATGAGAAAAGGCTGATAGAGTAACTATTAAAAAAATGTTAGCATACTATCGGTATAAATACATTACAAAAATACTGTTGCTCATGATAGCGGCCAATGTGTTTTTTGTTTCATGCAGAACGCTGAAGCCCATCAAACCACCGGTTCCTTTGCCTGATAATGTTCATCAACGTTTAGATTTTAAATCCCCCAAGGCACTCAGCAATTACCTAAAGGTAAATGAGTTTAAATATGATTGGTTGACCTCAAAATTTAGTGCCGATGTGGTAACTGATGATAATAAGCAAACATTCAATGTGTCTGTTCGTGCAAAAAAAGATAGTGCTATGTGGTTATCTGTTTCAGTGCTCGGAATTGAAGGTGCTAGAATGCTTATTACACAAGACTCAGTGCGATTCATGGATAAACTAAATAACAAGTTCTTTATTGGAGACTATCAATACTTGAGTAAACTCCTAAATATTGATGTTGATTTTGAAACTATGCAATCGGTTTTAATAGGTAATAGCATGGAGTTTTATGATGATGATGATAAATTAAAATCGGCTAAAGACAGCACATTTTATTTGTTGAGCACCATTAAAAAAAGAAAATTAAAGAAAGCACTCAAAGAGATTAATGAAGAGACAAGCGAGGCTAAAGATTTGGCACAACGCATTTGGCTTAATCCGCTCACGTTTAAAGTACATCAAATTGTCATTAACGACTTTCCCAACAATCGCACATTTACCGCAAACTATAATGATTTTAGGGTGGTTGATTCCTGTTATTTTCCTTTTAAAGCCAACTTCTTAATAGAGGCACAAAAAAAGATTGTTGTAAATATTGATTATAATAAGGTTGTGCATGATAGGCCGCAAACAATGCCATTTAATATACCTGCCAAGTATGAGCGCATTAGATAAAATACGAATTGTCATGTTATTGTTGTGTTGCACTACTATAGTTCATGCACAAAATAAAAAGGAGTTGGAGAAGAAAAAATCTCAACTTCAAAATGAAATTAAGCTCACTAATCAGATGCTGAACGAGACAAAAAAGAGCAAAAGACTCTCGCTTAATCAGCTCGTTACACTCAATAAAAAAATTAATATTAGAGAAGAACTCATTAACACCATTGGCTCTGAAATAAATCTATTGGGTAGTCAAATCAGCGACAATCAGCAACGAATATACTATCTTCAAAAAGAATTGGAACAGCTCAAAAAAGAGTATGCATCTATGATTTACTATGCCTATAAAAACCAAAGCAATTATGATAAAATGATGTTTGTTTTTTCTGCAGAGGATTTCAATCAAGCGTTTAAAAGACTAAAATACTTTCAGCAATATAGTGAGTACAGAAAAAATCAAGCGGCACTCATCGACAGTACCAGAAAAAAAATATCGGACCAAAATAAACAATTGCAGGTTAAAAAAGAGGATAAGAATAAACTCCTGTTAACTGAAGAAGAGGAAAAGCAAATGCTGACTAAAGAGAAAAAGGAGAAAGAAAAAGTATTGACACAGCTGCAAACCAAAGAGAAACAACTTAAAAAAGAACTTGCTAAAAAGCAGTCTGATGCCAATAAATTAAATGCAGCCATCAAAAAAATTATTGATGACGAACTCAAAAAGGCACGCGAGGAAGCGCGTGAGGCTGCGAGAGCCAAAAAGAAAAAAGAAAAGGAAGCGGCTGCAGCTGCTGCTAAGAGTGAAAACAAGTCTGCAACCGCCTCAAAGTCATCAAAGCCGGAGGTGATTGAAAGTGAAGAAGAAGCTTCGTCAGAAGTGGTAGAGCTGAAACTTACTCCTGAGGCACAAAAATTATCTAACAGTTTTGCAGCCAATAAATCTAAACTACCTTGGCCGGTTGCCGAAGGCATTATTAGCAGTAGCTTTGGAGAACATGATCACCCTGTTTTAAAAGGAATTAAAGTTAAAAATAATGGCATTGATATAAGTACCAAACAGTCGGCCTCAACAAGGGCGGTTTTTGATGGTATAGTTAGCGGTGTAATTAGCATTCCGGGAGCAGGTAAAGCAGTCATTATACGACATGGTGAATATTTGACTGTATACTCCAATCTTTCTTCGGTAAATGTTGGCAAAGGAGATAAGGTAAAAACCAAACAACAAATTGGGGTGGTATTAGATGGCGAGGAAGAGAGAAGCGAAATGCACTTTGAAATTTGGAAGGGTTCTGTTTTGCTTAATCCTGCACAATGGATATACCATAATTAAACCCAAATTCCGCATTAGAAAATGCGGAATCGCTGAAAAAGCTGTAATTCAATCTGTTGAATCAATTGATTGAAAACACCTGCTAAGCGGGATTACCCTCATAAAATCACTAGTGCGTTACATTCGTAACTTCTATTGATTAATTCGGGTTAAAAGGGTCAGGTACCAACTTTTTAAAAGCCCTGCTGTTCTGGTTGGCGATACTTTAACCATACCTTTTGTAAGGCCTTTATTTCATAAGGATAATGATAAAATTTGCGATGATATCTTAACGCTGAAAACAGTCGCATTGTTTTTTTCTGCAAGGGCGTAATTTTAATATCTGTTACCGTAGGATAATAGCCATTAAGCACCGTCTCAAAGTTTTTTATTTTGTCAACCATTTTGGGCGTAAGCCAAGGCGTGAGAGGATTTTTTCGCAGATCAAAATTTTCCCAGTCGGCATTAATCCAATCTTCTAATTTTTCGGGGAAGCGGAAACCCGTTGACAACACTTTTTCATAAAGTTCTGAACCCTTAGTGGGAACAGGGCTATATACATATATGATAATCTCTGTGGCCGGATTTATAGCTTTAATTTCTCTAATAAAGGCAATGTCTTTATCAATTTGTTCCATTACCTTTTCAGGAGTATCTGCAGGGGTGCCAAGCACAAAAGAATACTCGGGGATAATATCAAATTGGGCCATACGCGCGGCAAACTTTTTTATTTGCGCTGCCGACTGAGTGCCGCCCTTATCCATTTGTTTCAACATCTCATCATTTCCTGTTTCGGCACCAAAAAAAATCATTTTACATCCCGATTTTCGTATGATGGCTAATGACTCATCTCTATATTTATCAATGGTATCTATACGTCCCTCGCCCCACCATATCATGTTTTCATGCATCATCAACTTTGCAAATTCAACAGTTCTTTTCTCCGATACAAAAAAATTATTATCATGAAATTCAATACTGTCACCACCATAAGTGTCTTTTAGAAATTTGATTTCGCGATAGATATTTTGCGCTGACTTGCCTTTCCAACGGGCATTATATATTGGCACAACAGCACAAAAAGAGCAAGTAAACGGACAGCCGAAGCTACTGTGATAGGCAATGGTTTTATTTCCTAAATATGTTTTTCCAAGATATCGTGGAATATCATATAGTTGATGTAGTTTCTCATAGGGAAAATCGGGTAAATCATCGGGGTTGTAAATCCCATCTTTTTGCGTAAAAACAAGCTCGTTTTGGTGCTTGTAAATTAAATTATGTGGCACTTGATGTGCTGGTATTGTATTGTAAAATTGCTTTCCTGAATTTGTAATTAAATCTAATAATTGAGGGAAAGCCACATCGCCCATACCATTGATTATAAAATCTACAAAGCCACTATTTAAAACAGTTTCGGGTTGGTTGCTCGCAAAGTAGCCGCCCCAAATAATAGTAAGATTTGGGAAAAGTAGTTTGGCTTTTTTTGAAATAGGAATGGCTTGTTTAAGCTGAGGTCCTGGCATTACCGTTAACCCAAAAAAATTAAAATCGCCAGTATTTAAATAATTCAGAATTGTTGTTTCTGGATTAACTTCACGATTGCCATCAACAATTACCCATTCAAATTTTTGATTGATAGCAGCTGCAACAGCAAGCAATGAATTAGGCAGGCGAAACTTTGAATTAGCACTGCGGGGATTGAATAGTAAAACTTTATTGTTGGCGGACATGCAACACAAACCTAATAAAAAAATTAAAGACTTTGTTATATTTGTAATGTTTAGTAAAACACAATTTCAGAATAACAGCAAACATATCTATGCCAGAAAAACCTTCGGAAGAAAAATTTATTGAAATAGAAAAAGTGATTGCAGAAAAAAATCCGCGCTTGCTAAAAACAATGCCAGGCTTTGTTATCAGCTATATCAAAAGAGTTATTCATCAGGATCAAGTTAATGACTTTATAGCAAGGCATGGGCATCACTACAATTTTGATTTTATTGCCAAGATATTGGAAGAATTTGGTGTTGAGATTGAAACAAAAGGCATAGAAAATGTACCCAATACAGGTGGTATAGTTATCGCCTCTAATCACCCTTTGGGTGGACTTGATGCACTGGCAATGATGCACAAAATCAGCGATATAAGACAAGATATGCGTTTTATTGTGAATGATATTTTATTGTCATTTAAAAATCTGAAAGATTTGTTTATACCTGTTAACAAGCATGGTAAAAGCGGCTCAGAGAGTGTAAAAATGATAAATGCACAATTTGCTTCTGATCAATTAACACTTGTATTTCCGGCAGGACTAGTATCTCGTAAGCAAGCAGGAGGTATTATCAAAGACCTTGAGTGGAAAAAAAGTTTTATTACAAAGGCAAAACAATATCAACGCGATATCATACCTGTTTATGTTGAAGGGTGTAATAGCAAGTTCTTTTATAACTTATCACGATGGCGAAAAAGATTAGGAATCAAAGCAAATATTGAAATGTTTTATTTGATGGATGAAATGTATAAACAGAGAGGCCAAAAAATTACCATATACTTTGGGAAGCCAATTAAGTACAGCACCTTTGACAAAAGTAAATCAGATGATCAGTGGGCCCACGAAGTAAAGGAAATTGTATACCGCTTGCCCGAATCAACTCTTAAAAAATAAACAACAACGTTCAATTAAACCTATGCTTAAAATTATAGAACCTATTGACAGGGAGCTTTTAAAAAAGGAGTTAACACCTGAACGATTTATTAGAAACACCAATAATGGCAATAATAAAATTTACATCATTTCGAATCACGACTCGCCACATTTAATGCGAGAAATTGGTCGACTGCGAGAGGTTACTTTCAGAGCTGCCGGAGGAGGTACAGGCAAAGATTGCGATATTGATCATTTTGATACAGATGCTGTTTGCTACAAACAGCTAATTGTTTGGAATGATAACGAAGAAGAAATTGTTGGCGGGTATCGTTTCATTAGGTGTGGTGATGTGATTGATTACAACAAACAAGAGGTTAAGCTTGCCACATCGGGTATGTTTAATTTCAGCGAGCGATTTTTAAATGATTACATGCCTCAAACTATTGAATTAGGTCGTTCATTTGTGCAACCAAAATTTCAACCCGGGGTTGATGCTCGTAAAGGACTATTTGCTTTAGATAATATTTGGGATGGCCTGGGAACAATCATTGTAGATAATCCAGATATTAAATACTTCTTTGGAAAAGTAACCATGTATTTAGATTTCAACAGAGAAGCGCGCGATATGATTTTATATTTTCTGAAGAAATTTTTTCCTGACAAGGAAATGCTCATGACACCATTTAATCCACTTCCAATTTATACTGACGAAGAAAAGCTCGAATCACTTTTCAGCGGACTTGACTTTAAGGAAGCATTTAAAATACTCAACAACAATGTAAGGGCTTTAGGTGAAAACATCCCTCCGCTTGTGAATATTTACATGAATCTTTCTCCCAGCATGCGCACTTTTGGCACTGCGCTAAATCAAAGTTTTGGACAAGTGGAAGAGACAGGAATTTTAGTAACAATTGATGATATTTATCCTTCAAAAAAAGAAAGACACATCAGTACCTACCATAAAAATCAAGGATAAAATGCTAGTAAAAAATGCCCAATTCATAAGCAGTAATACCAACCACCTGGCATGTCCAAAAGGCGATAAGCCTGAATATGCCTTTATAGGCAGAAGCAATGTGGGAAAATCTTCTCTGATTAATATGCTTGTAAATTACGAAGGGCTAGCTAAAACATCCTCAAAACCTGGGAAAACACAACTCATTAATCACTTTATAATTAATGAAAAAAGCAATCCTTGGTACTTAGTTGATTTACCCGGTTACGGATATGCAAAAACATCTAAAAGTAGTGCTGAGGTTTGGAGCAAGTTTACACTTGATTATTTAATAAAAAGAAGTAATCTGTTATGTGTGTTTGTATTGATTGATTCGAGGTTGTCTCCACAGAAAATTGATTTGGAATTTATGACATGGCTAGCAGAAAATCAACTGGCGTTTTGCATTGTATTTACCAAAACAGATAAGCTGAATAAAGTAGTTTTATCGAAAAATTTGGATCATTATAAAAAGGTTCTTTTACAGGATTGGGAAGAGCTGCCACAAATTTTTGTTACCTCCTCTGAGCTTAAAAAAGGACGTGAAGAAATACTTCAGTTTATTAGCGAAACCAACACCTTGATGCCATAAATGAGCACCCTTGCAGCGTATTTGAAAAAACTAGGTATTGCTGAATTTGTAATTGTTGATGTGGGAGCAAAAGAAAAAATTGAATGTATTAGTTGAGTGAAGTGCATGCATTTGAGCCGCATCCAACGGAGTTTGATTTACTCCAAGGAAAATACAGCGTACATCCATTCAAGCAATTGTATCTTCACCGAAAAGGACTTTTTGAGTGTTCGGGAAAGCGTTCTTTTCATGTATCAAACAACACCTCTATGAGTAGTTTGCTTGCACCTGATTTGCACAATTATAATAAGCATTTTGGCAACTACCGTAAATTTAAAAATTGGGCAGCTGCCATCTCAACCAATCAATCAATCGATATTGACCTTACCACTATTGATGAATTTTTTTCACTAAATAAAGCGATTGAATTTCTAAAAATTGATACGCAAGGCAGTGAACTATCGATTCTCAAAGGTGCACAAAGCCATCTCGAGAAAGGCCTCATTAAACTCATCAAGATAGAAGTATCTACAATTGCTACTTACGAGCACCAACCGCTATTTTCAGATATAGATTTATACCTCAGAAATCATCATTTTACGCTTGTTGATTTTTTAACTTACCGCGAAAATTCGAGCTTTTTCTTTGGTCAAAAACATGAAATACAATTTGCTCCTTGCGGTGATGCGATCTATATGTTTGATGGCGATTTAAGTGATGCGGAATTGATTAAAAATGCAGTCATCATCAATCAATTGGGATATACAAGCTTGGCTCAGCACCAATTAAAAAACACAGGATTAAGTGAGGAAGAAAGGATGAGTTTAATCAAGTATAGTCGTAAAAAAGAAGGCAACAAATTCAAAAGAGCACTCAAAGATTTACTCCCTCCTGTTGTGCTAAAACTATTGAAGAAGAATTATTTTTAAAGCATATTATCGCTTTATCCCAAATTCCGCAATTCCCAATGTGTAATTGCTGAAGCAGCTGTAATTCATTCCACTAGCCAATATCGCTAGGTTCCAATAGTTGCATAAAAAAAGCCCTACATGAACTGTAAGGCTTTGGTGGGAGCTACTGGGTTCGAACCAGTGACCCTCTGCTTGTAAGGCAGATGCTCTGAACCAGCTGAGCTAAGCTCCCTCATTTTTGGGACTGCAAATATAGTGCTAAAATATAAATTACAAAATAAAACCTTTTATTTAACTAAAAAAATAGCGTAAAGTTCACATTATCAATACAATAGTGATTGGTTGGCCAGTGGTTTCGAGTTGAAAGTTAAACATTGAGCATAAATGTAAGGTTGATTATGGTCTAAAAAAATACTTTTGCAAGGTATATATCAAAAGCATGATCAGTATTATTACAGCTGTACACAATCAGTTGGCCATGAACAAACTGTTTGTGGAGAGTTTACAACGTTACAGTACCTTTCCTTTTGAGTTAGTTATTATTGATAATGCCAGTAGCGATAATAGTGCCGAATACTTTGAATCAATAGGAGCAAAAGTGATACGCAATCAGCGTAACTATTCCTATCCATACACGCAAAATCAAGGAATTGCCGCTGCAACAGGCGATATCATGGCTTTTTTAAATAACGATATAATTGTTTGCCCGGGTTGGGATGCCCTGCTGCTTGAAACCATGAAGGTGAACCAACTCGATATTATTACCTCATGCGGTATTGAGCAGGTTGAGAGCAGAGAGGCGAGTATTAGGTTGAGACGAAAATGGAACTATGCAAAAAACCTACTAGGTATTTTACCTACCTCGGTTGCCACATTAAAAGCTATGCATTGGCTCATGTATGGCAATTGGAGAACATTTTGTAAAAAAAGAGATCATGATTTTCACAATGCTGTTAAGGAGGGTTTTGTTGGTCACAGTGTATTTTGCTCTCGGAGAGCTATTGAATTATTGGGAACTTGGGATGAACGATTACAGGCTGCCGACTTTGACATATACATGCGCTCAAAGCAAAGAAATTTAAACTTTGGAGATATCAAACCTTGCCATATTGCGCTCAATATTTTTAATCATCATTATATCCGCCTCACAGTAAAGAGTAAGCCACAACCATTTGCCGATGCCCAAAATATCATCAAGTTGGAACAAAAGTGGAGCGAGGAGGAAAGAAAAAATCTACTAAAGGATATTGAATTGATTTGAAAATTTAGTAACTATCAAATAAAAATGTATTACTAAATGTAAAAATAGTAATACTATCAAAACCATTGTCACAACTTGTATTAATACTCACTTGCTAATTTTATTATTAACTTGATGCGAATTGATTTTATTAATATGTTTGAAACAAAATTGTTTAAAAATTTGCGGATGTTTTCTAATGCGCACAGGTGAATTTAGGATAAAGATTGATAGCTAATGCATAGAAAACTCAACTACCAACTTAGTTAATTTATTCCATCGCTTTTACATTGAAACAGATCATTGTTACACGTACAGCAAAGTTATCCTTCGATGCCGAGAGGTGCATTTTGCATATTGAAATGATTGCAGGTAACGAGATTAGTCTTGAAGATTCTATAGCGCATAAAGAAGCTGCTCAGCTACTCACAAATGGCGTTCCGCATTGTACTTTTGTAAATGCACTTGGGCATATAGATATTTCTTCAGAGGCACGCAAGTTTGGGTCAAGCCCTGATGTGCAGAAAAATTTAATTGCGCAAGCAATACTGGTAAATTCACTTGCTACAAGAATAGCTGTCAATTTTTATATCAGGTTTAATAAGCCTCCTAAACCTACCCGACTTTTCACTAATTCGGAAGATGCTTTCAGTTGGTTACTATACAAAAAACAAGAATTCGATCAGGCGCAATCAGGACTTTAATACCAAGGGTGCTTTATAAATCATTGGTATTAGTTAAAGTAACATTGCTATAATTTCAACTATCCTTCCTATTTGATATCGAACTCAAGTAGTTTTTGATTGTTCAAACTTGCTGTAAGTTTATCGCCAATTTTTATGGGGCCAACACCTGCAGGCGTTCCTGTAAATATCAAATCACCTGTTTTGAGGGTAATGAATTGAGAAACATAGGCGAGTATTTGATCAATAGAAAAAATCATATCACTCGAAGTGCCCTGCTGAACCATATTGCCATTGATATCGAGGCCGAATTGTAAGGGATGTTGAACATTTTCTTTTGATAAAGGAATAAATTTTCCAATCACAGTACTTTGGTCAAATGATTTAGCTTTTTCCCAAGGCAGACCTTTTTTCTTGCATTGCTCTTGAATGTCACGTGCAGTAAAATCAATGCCAATAGTAATTTCTTCGTAGTATTTATGAGCAAATTGCGGAAGTATGCTTTTCCCATTTTTGCATATTTTATAAACAAGCTCCGCTTCGTAGTGTATGTCGTTTGAAAATGACGGATAATAAAAAGGTGCATTGTCCTTTAACAACGCTGTGTCCGGCTTCATAAAGAAAACGGGTTCGGTTGGAACTTCATTTTTAAGCTCTCTCGCGTGTTCGCTGTAATTGCGTCCAATACAAATAATTTTCATGATGACTATGTTTGCTAATGTTAGGGTTTATTGGTGTTCGATTTCACTTTCTTGTATGCAATCAATCTATCATAAAAAATACCTATAGGTTGATGATAAACAGTAATAGTGTAATCATTTTCTGTTTCGAAGCGGTTGCCCTCTGTAAGTGTCGCATCAGGCACCTTCATTTTAGGTCCTTTCACAACATACTCGTAATTATAAAAGCCTTGCTTTAAAAACAATACTGCTCGATATCCCTTGAATGAGGCATCATAAGTCATTTTAAATTCTTCTTTACATTGCCAATCGGTAAACGCGCCAAAAATATATACATCACCATCTGTCAGAGGGGCATCACTCATCAGGTAAAAATACACAAATACATAATCGGCATCGGTATCAGGACTGTCGCCAAGTGTTGTTTTAATTACAAATTTTCCATTGATGTCGCGCTCAAATGCATACCTCTTGAATCCTCTTTTATCATCATTGTACAGATGTATATGAGAAACATTATTGCTGTCAACACGAATTTTATTGATTCTGATATCGGGACTGCGCAATCCTTGCACATTAAAATACCTGAACTCCTTTCCACCATAAAAAGTATTTTCTTCATCGTAACTGTAATCAAGATCTCTATCGCGTATAAAAACAGGTTTAAGACCTTCAACTCGGGTATCAAAGCGATCGTTTTGCATGAGCACAACCTTTAAATCATTAAGAGGGTCATTGATTTTGTAATCATTTGAAAATATTTTAAAATCAACTTCCTGTTTCAAGAAACGATATTCATTGAGCACCGCAGGATGAATATCAAACAAGACATCAACCTCTTCTTCATAAACTAAAAATCTTCGGGTTATGGCTAATTGTTCTTGATCGCCATTCAAAAAAACTTTTAGCAGATAGTTGCCACTTTTGGTTATTTTCAACACATCGGTTGGTAATTGTATGTGGTAGTGGGTGTATTGTTGAATAGTGTTGAATGAACGTTTGATATCTGAAATTTGATCTTCAGTGTATCCTTCAATGTAATCGGAAGGTGTCATGTTGGTTGGATTCCATGATGCATCGCAATGCACTACTGTATAGTTATATGTTTTATAATCATTATCAAAATCATCAAAACCAAAAATTAATTTCTCATCGCTGTTTAGCCGTATGGCAGGAAATCCGGTTTCCCAACCGCTAAAATAGAACCGTACAGTTTTTATATTTGAAGTATAGATATGATCTTCATAAAGCAAATTTTGTCGCGCATAATCATCGCATTGTGCGCTAAATGGCAAGCAGCAAAAAGTGAGCAACAGCATTAGGACTAACCTATATTGATTCATTGCGATTTGTTTTTTTTACTGATTTCAGGTTGAGCAAATTTAAGGGATTACCTTTTACTCCTTGAATATGATTATGATAAAAAAATACGGCATCATCATAATAAAGTGGTACCACAGGGGCTTCTTCCAATATGATTTCTTCCATTCTATTGAAGCACTGATGTAAGTCATCTGCATCATTCAGCAACAAGCATTGTTCGTACAAGCCATCAAATTCAGTATTGTTAAAGTGTGTGTAATTTGGGCCATTAGGGCTAAAATTTTTACTGTAAAATACCGACATGTAGTTCTCTTTATCGGCATAATCTGCCACCCACGATTTTCGGAAAAACTGTGCTTTATTGTTTGCTATCAACTCACTGTTAACAGCGGGTAATAATACCTCTACCGTAAGTTTAATGCCAATTTGAGCCAACTCGCTTTGTAAGTATTCGCACACATCAACATAAACGGAAGTAGTAATCAATTTGATTTCCGGTAAATTTTTTCCATCAGGAAAGCCAGCTTCTACCAACAGTTTTTTCGCCAGTTGCGGATTGTAATTGAATCCTGTAATATTTTCATCAAAGCCCGGCATACCTTTGGGAATAAAGCCATTTACAGCAGCAGCACCAATATTGTTGCGTAAATACAATACCATTTTTTTACGGTCGAAGCCGTAATTAATGGCTTTCCTAATTTTTAATTGTGACTCCTTATTGAGTTTCCCAATACCTTCTTGTGCATCTAAATTAAAACCTAAATAATCGGTTTTCAAGAAAGGAATTTTAGACATGTGAATACTTGCCTCATATTTCTTGTTGAGCTTTCCTGTTCTGCTCAATAGCTCATCTTTATAGCTGGCATCGATGCCCGAAATGAAGTCGAAATTACCTTTTATAAATTCAAGAAATGCAGTTTGTCTATCCTTTAAGAAGGATATGTTAACCGCATCTAAAAATGGCATTCTTTTTCCTTGAAAGAACTCGAAATAGTGAGGGTTTTTAAGTAAAACTACTTTTTCGCCCTCTGCCCAATATTTGAAAAAAAATGGTCCGGTTCCTACAGGGTTACTGCGAAAATCTTTTTGGTAATGATTGGCAACTTCATGCGGTATTACGCTGCAATAGGGCATGCTCAACAAATTTAAAAATGGGCGATAGGGCTTCTCTAGAATAATCAAAAGTGTACTATCGTTTACAGCATTAATTAAATATTTATTGTCTTTTTTAGCCACAGCATTAAGCACCCAAACACCGGGAGAAGCCACATCAGGATTGAGTATGCGATTGAAGCTGAATACGAAATCAGAGGCAATCACTTGTCGGCCTATTTTATTAACAAATAGTGGATGATCATGAAAGTAAACATCATCACGTAAGTGAAAGGTGTACGTTAAACCATCGTCACTAATCTCCCAAGATTTGGCTATGCAGGGCTTTACCACTAATGAATCGTTAAGTTGAACAAGTCCATTAAAAATTTGATTTACCGCCCAAATGTTTTCCGTTCGATTGCTAAATGCAGGATCGAGGGATGTAATGCCTGCCGCTTCGTTATATTTGAATACAGTTTTGTTGCTGTGTTTATCCGGAGCTCGGCAACTCTGAACCATCAGCCAACTTATAATGCCTGCAAGTACGATATGTAAATGTTTGATGACTCGCATAAAATTAGTTGATGAACATCCAGTTTAATCCGAGTTTAAATGTAAATCCCGGCATGGCGTGATAAGCACTGAAAAAATAAGGTTGTGATAGTATGGTATTAATTTGTTCTAAACGCACAAAGGCCTGTACAGTTTTAATTTTAAACGATAAAAAGATATCGGCAAGAGGAAGGTTGCCGGTTTTAAATTGGGTTTGATAGTAAAACACATTGGTTGCTGCCATGTAGCTATAGGGTCGGTAGCTATTGATCCAAAAGATATCAGTACCAAGCTGAAACCATAGTTGCTTTTTAAAGATACGGCCTTCAAAAAACAAGGATGTTTTACTAAAGAATTTTGGTAATCCCATATATTGTGCTGCACTGCCATCTTGCTGAAAAAGTAACTCAGGGGCAAAGCGAAATGATTTCAAGCGGAACAGATGAAAGTATTTTAACTGAAACAGTGAAATGTTGGTATTCAACTGCGTTGGTAATGCTAAGCTATCTGCAAAAACATAATTGTTGATGTTGCTATACTGCACAAATATTTGCCCGGCTTGATTGTGCTGTATGCCAAGGTTGATGTAATTTTGTTGTATGGGCTTGAAATTATTTTCCCATATAAAGTTGTTGGAAGTGTAGTAGTTATGAATGATTTCGGGGTAAACCTTGTTGGAACCTGCATTGAATATCCATTGTAGAGTTTTCTGCATGATGGGTTTTACCTGTATCGAAGCTTGATAATTGCCTTTGTTATATCCGTTTAAAAAGTACTTTGCCTCACTCTTAAAATCAATACTGCTGATGTTTTTGGCAAGTGCAGCGCCTGCATAGGTGGTAACATACTGTTCCCTGTATGCATTCATACTTACATTCAAATGCTCAACTCCCGCAAATAATTCGTAACCTATATGTTTGTTTATGGCACTTCCCTTCAACGTATTATAAAGAGTAACTTGGCCTTTCAATTTCTTAGCGCCAATTCTGTCCTTGAATGGTTCACGTGTGATATAAAAATTTGAATAATAATTACTGTCTGTAAACTGATCGGAATAGTTCCTAAAGTATTCCTGATAGCGGCCTTCAAACGAGAGTTTATGCAATGCTGATAAGGAGTCTTTCAGCGGAGCAAACTCACGCTGTCTAATTTTTTTATCCAATCCAATGATTTGTTTGGTATACACATCTGATCCAAAGAGTTGAAAGAGCTGGTGCTATTGCAATTAGTGCAATCGCAGCTGTTTGGATGTTGGCCAATTTACTTAAGGCTCCAGAGCAATTTGTGCAGGTTGCAATTTCAGGTCTTCGCAATGGTTTGATAATACTAGGTGGAAAAAATCTAACTATTATCAATAGGAACGGAAAAATAAAACCTGCTTCCTTCGCCTAAACTCGACTCAACCTCCAATTCTGAGTTTTGTTTTTTCAAAAACTCTTGAACCAATTGCAATCCCAAACCATGACCATGCTCCTGTGCAGTTCCTTTTGTTGTAAAGCTATTACCACTTTTGATATCTGCCATTTGCTTTTCTGTTAGCCCTTTCCCAAAGTCTTTAATACTGAACTCGCATTTATTGTTTTTATCTATAGCTGATATATGTAGTTTACTTCCTTCATCTGAGAATTTAATTGCATTAGAAACTAAATTCCTCAATATTGTTTCCATTAAATTTTTATCACATAATATGAATTCGGTGGTTGGATTGAATTTAAAGTCTAACTCTAATTCAATTTTCTTTGCGGCTCCAATAAGACTTATTAAATCGGTTAAGTAATCTTTAAAATGTTCGATGCTTATTTTTTCGATAGAACAATTAATAGAATCGGATTGCGACTTTGTCCATGCCAGCAAATCATCAATCATCTTTAAAAGTCTAAGCGATTTTTTTTTGATATCGCCAACAAGTTCTCTTTGAAAGGCCGGTTCAATTTCCTGGTCAGAAAAAATATTCATAGCCGAATTAAGTGCAATGATTGGCGAACGTAAATCATGTGAAATAACCGACATCATTTTTTCTCGTGTATAAATTACAGCCGTTAACTGATCATTTTTCTTACTTAGCTCAAACCCCTGTTC
>JALRAS010000080.1 GCA_023262495.1 Bacteroidia bacterium
TGCCGAGTAAGAGGTTACAAACAAAAAAAAATAACAAATATTTAAATCGACAGGTCATCTGCCTGCAAAGTAATTTAAAATATTAAACTCCACGAAATTTACACCAACAATTCATAATTCACAATTAAAGAGGGGGGCGGGGGAATTCACAATTCACCATTCACCATTCACCATTCACAATTCACAATTCACAATTCAAAAGCGAACCTCGGTAAATTCAAAGTGTATCAAATATTCAAAAAACTCATAAACGAATCAAACCTGTCCTTCAAATCATCTACATACTCACTCTGATGAAAAGATGCTTTGATGGTATAATTGTATCTCGTAAATGTTTGTATAATACCCGATAAATCAGTCCGATTAATTTTAATAGTCAACTCCAATTTGGTAGAATCAACTTGTGAAGAAATATATAAGCTCAAAATTTTAGCATCATTAGACTCAACAATACGCGCAATTTCCGATAAGCTGTAGTCATGCAAATTCAATTCAAGAATCAGCAATCCCCCACTCTCCTTCATACTCGCCATTTCAGCAAAATATTGCAACAAGGTGCTCAAATGAATCAATCCCAAATACTGTTCCTTTTCGTTCAGTACAGGAATAACGCTCAACTTTAATGACGACATCACTTTTAGCACATCGTAAGTGTGCTGATAATCGTATACAAATGGTCGGCTTAAATTCAATTGATGCCCACCAATAGGTTCGCTGGCAGAATTAAAATCAAGAATGTCACTCTCGCTGATCAGCCCTAAAAAGTCCACATTGTTTACAATAGGCAAATGCGATACCCTAAACTCATCCATCCATGATAAAGCACGCTCTCCCGAATCGCTTGTTTTCAGTGGAGGGATATCTTCCGAAATTAACTCTCTGGCATACATAAGTCAAGATTATTATAAGTTTAGCATCACAGTTATTTTACGCATGCCCTGCGCCAAATGTTTTTATTTTTTACACAAGCATGGTCACCGGTTGCTCAAGCAAATTTTTAAGTGTTTGCAAAAATGCCGCACCTGTAGCGCCATCAACAACTCTATGATCACATGAGAGCGTTAACTTCATGATATTTCCTGCAACAAGTTGCCCGTTTTTAACAATAGCAGTTTCTTTAATACCACCCACAGCTAATATACATGCATCAGGTGGGTTAATAATAGCTGTAAAATCATCAATCCCATACATACCAAGATTACTGATGGTAAAAGTGTTACCCTCCCAATCAGCAGGTTGCAGCTTTTTATCCTTGGCTTTTTGACTGTAAGTTTTCACCTCAGCAGCAATTTGACTCAATGATTTATTATCGGCAAATCTCACAACAGGCACTAGCAAACCATCTTCAACAGCCATGGCAACACCAATATTGATGTGCTGATTGTATCTTATTTTATCGCCCAACCACGAAGAGTTAATTTTAGGATTACTGCGAAGTGCTATTGCAGCGGCCTTCACCACCATGTCATTGAAAGATATTTTTACAGCAGAAGCTTCGTTAATTGCCTTACGTGCTGCAATTGCATTGCTCATTTCAACCTCCATTTTCAAATAGAAGTGTGGAGCAGAAAACTTACTCTCAGCCAATCTTCTTGCAATGGTTTTACGCATTTGAGATACCGGCTCCTCCGTATAGCTTTCAACTCCTGTGTAAGCAACAGCGGCTGCCTGCTTCGATGGTTGATATTGCTCTACATCTTTTTTAATAATTCTTCCTTCATCGCCACTGCCTTGAACCTTACTCAAATCAATACCTTTTTCTTCTGCTATTTTTTTAGCCAGTGGAGAGGCCTTTAAGCGCCCCTCATGCGCAACAGCAGCCGAATTTGATGCAACAACAGGAGCAGCAACCGGACTAGCAGCAACAGGTGCCACCTCTGCAGCAGCAGGCGCAGCGGCCTTAACAGGCGCAGAACCACCACTCAATAGAGCCGAAAAATCTTCACCGGCCTTTCCAATCACGGCAAGCACAGAATCAACTGGTGCACCTTTGCCTTCTTCAATACCAATATGTAAAAGCACCCCATCAAAAAAGGATTCAAAATCCATGGTGGCCTTGTCTGTTTCAATTTCAGCGAGCAATTCTCCTGACTTTACTTTATCTCCAACTTTCTTGTGCCATTTTGCTACCACACCTTCGGTCATGGTATCACTCAATTTGGGCATTCTAACTATTTCTGCCATGCTTCTTAATTTTCAGTTTATTATTTTAAAATCTTAAAAAATCTATCAAATATCCAGCTAACTTCTACTGCTACTTTCGCATAAAAGCACACAGGGAAAAAGCGCTTGGTTAAAAACCATCCATAATATACGGGTAGTCTTCCTGCACGTATACATCTTTATATAGCTCCTCTGCATCAGGAAAAGGTGAGTTTTCGGCAAATTCAACCGACTCTTCTACCACTTGTTTTACTTTTTCCTCTGCCTCCTCTATCCCCTTCTCATCAATCCATTTATTTTGTTTTAACACAGCCAGCACTTGCTCAATAGGATCTTTGGCTTTGTACTCTTCCAACTCCTCCTTTGTTCTGTACTTGGCAGGATCACTCATGGAGTGCCCTCTGTAACGGTATGTTTTCATTTCAAGCAATACAGGTCCTTTTCCGGCCCTGCAATGCGCTGCAGCATCGGCAATGGCCTCATGAACAGTCTCGCAATTCATGCCGTCAACTTGCTTCGATGGCATCTCATACGACAAACCAATTTTGTATAGGTCGAGCACGTTAGTAGTGCGCTCCACCGAGGTACCCATAGCGTAATTGTTATTTTCGATAATAAAAATCACCGGCAACTTCCAAAGCATACTCATATTAAAAGCTTCATGCAGCGCTCCCTGACGAACAGCACCATCGCCCATGTAACAGAGTGTTACATTGCTGTTGCCTTTGTATTTATCGGCAAAAGCAATACCTGCACCAAGTGGTATTTGACCTCCAACAATTCCATGTCCGCCAAAAAAATTATGCTCTTTACTGAATAAATGCATCGAACCACCCTTGCCCTTTGAGCAACCGGTTATTTTGGCAAAAAGCTCAGCCATGATGTATTTTGGGTGCATGCCCCTGCCTATCGGGTGTGCATGATCGCGATAAGCTGTAATCATATTATCTTGCGGTGTAATCGCACTTTCGGCACCTGCAACCAACGCTTCTTGCCCAATGTAAAGGTGACAAAATCCGCGTATCTTCTGCTGTATGTATAACTGTCCGGTTCTTTCTTCAAACCTGCGCATCAATAACATATCATGATACCACTTTAGGTAGGTTTCTTTGGTAAATTTGGCTTTCTTCATACTTTCTTCAACAAGGGTTATTATTTAAAGTTTAAAAATAATGTGGGCAAAAATAACATAATCGTTCGTTAATCAACAAAAATTTTATCCAACTAACTTTGTAAATTAGCCGACTCAAATAAAAGGCATGAACGTTTTAATTTTAGGCTCAGGCGGAAGAGAACATGCATTCGCCCATCAAATTGCAAAAAGCAACCTGCTCAATAAGCTTTATATAGCACCCGGCAATGCGGGAACAGCGCTTTGTGGCAATAACATCAACATTTCTGTAAACGACTTTGCGGCCGTCCGAAATTGTGTGTTGGAAAAAAAAATCAACCTCGTGATAGTAGGCCCCGAAGATCCTTTAGTAAAAGGCATCGTAGACTTTTTCAAAGCAGATGAGCAGCTTAAGAATATTCCTATCATAGGGCCTTCCAAAAAGGGCGCACAGCTCGAAGGAAGCAAAGATTTTTCGAAGCAATTCATGATACGACATGGTATTCCAACGGCACAATACCAAACATTTGAACGCGATCAACTCCAACAAGGCATTGCTTTTTTACAAACACTAAAGCCACCCTATGTTTTAAAAGCAGACGGACTTGCAGCAGGTAAAGGGGTGATCATCAGCAATAATTTGCAAGATGCCGAACAACAACTTACCGAAATGCTTCAAAACCTCAGATTTGGCAATGCCTCTTCCAAAGTGGTTATTGAAGAGTTTTTAGATGGGATTGAGCTATCTGCTTTCGTACTCACCAATGGAAAAGATTACTTGATGCTTCCCGAAGCAAAAGATTACAAAAGAATTGGGGTGGGCGATACAGGACTTAACACAGGCGGCATGGGAGCTGTTTCACCGGTTCCCTTTGCGGGAAAAGATTTCATGAAAAAGGTAGAAGAAAAAATTGTGATCCCCACAGTAAAGGGCCTACAAAAAGAAAACATTCCGTACATGGGTTTTCTCTTCATTGGCCTCATGAATATCAATGGAGAACCATACGTCATTGAATACAATTGCAGAATGGGCGACCCTGAAACTGAGGTGGTTTTACCACGCATCAAAACTGATTTGTTAGAGATATTGGTTAAGGCGGCTTCAGGAAAACTAAACGAAATTAATCTCGAAATTTCTGAACAAACAGCAGCAACGGTAATGATGGTTTCAGGCGGTTATCCTGAATCCTATCAATCAGGCTTTGAGATTAGCGGACTTGAACAAGAATACCAAAGTTTAGTGTTTCATGCAGGCACCAAAATGCAAAATAATCAAGTATTAACAGCAGGTGGTCGCGTTATAGCCGTCACATCATTTGCAAACAATCTGACAGATGCCTTTGATAAGAGTTTCGATACCGTTAATAAAATTAACTTCTCAGGAAAGTACTTCCGGAATGATTTGGGTAAAGACCTCGAAAGATATTTAATAAAATAATTACTTTTTGGTTGGCTCTTTGTACTTGGTACCGCCAAAAATCCATATCATAGTCCCTACAGTAATCAATAGGGAAAATAAAATGTTAGCACTCCTTCCAATCGCTTTAAGCATAGGGAAAATAGATTGAAACATATCACCTATGGCATTCCAGAAATTAATCATAGCAAATTCATGTTTTATTTTACGTCACAAAATTATACTTAAAAGTTTATTCTGCAAACTAAACTAAAAATAGATTTACACAAACAAACTTGTTCAAAACAAAAAAGGGCTCCAAAATTGAAGCCCTTTTTTTGCAATAATTGAACCTAAAAAAACTATTTTATCATTTTGCTGCTTTGAGTTTGACCGTTGTAAAGAATGTTTACAAAATAAACTCCTTCACTCAAAGTTGACGTGCTCAACACCACCTTTTCGCTACTCACAGTTTTGTTTACTCCGGCAATCACATCTTTACCAAGCGCGTCAGTAAGTTTGATACTCACTTCGGTAGGATTGTTGAAGTTAAAATTAACCACAAACTGATCATTATTTCTTGTTACAACAGGTGCGTCAAGCTTACTGAATCTGTTAGAAACCAAGGTTAAGGTTTGTCCTAAGTCTTCCTTACAAATATCGTCAGTAATGCTCACTTTAACATTGTAGTCGCCCGCATTTTTGAAGGTATGACTCATTACGCTACCGCCTTCAACAATTTCGCCATCGCCAAAGTTCCACGTGATAGAAGCAGATTTTGAGGCATTCACCATAAAATCAACTTTAATTCCTTCACTAGTTTCTTGCGGCTCGCTGCTGCTTAATGAAGCATTCACCGCTACTTTTGATTGAACATTTACTTGATTGCTCAAATAAGCACATCCTGAACCATTGTCAAACGTTACAGTATACGTATCGGCAGCAAGGTTACCAATTGTTGCAGTTGCGGCAGTGTTTTGAGCAACTGTTTCGCCTCTACTGTCTTTCACTAAATAAGTCCAACTGCCAATGTTATTGTTATTGCTAATTTCAATAGCTCCATCGTTTACATTTGAACAAGAAGCATCCTGCACATCAAGTTTAGGGTTTTTAGCTACGTGAATTACAAATCGAGGGGCAGTTACCCATGAGTCAATAAAAAACTGATAAGCACCCAAATCTTTGATACTTGTTTTGAATCCCGTTTTTAAATCTTCAAACACAACACAAGCTTTGTTGTCAAACATTTCGGCACCTTCAAAAGAAATTGTGTAATTTCCGGAAACACCAACCTTTACTCTAACAGGAATGCTCAAGTTAGCTTCGCTCTCAGGTAATGTGTTGATGCTGTAGTCTTTATCACCGGTAATAAATGCAACTGAAGGCACTTGTGCATTGCTGCTATAAATCTTTGCTGCATCAAACTGCCCATCGTAATCATTCGTTGCATTTTCGTTAAATCTAACAATTGCTTCATCCTTGAAGTTGTTTCCTTCAATTTTGGCCCTTAACATAGCTCCTGCGGTAAGGGAATTTGAGCTTCTGATAAATGTTGGATTACCTGCTGCTTTCACATTTTCGGTACATCTTAAAATAGGACCTCCGCCATTTGCTTTCACAAAGAAACCTTGAGAAGAAGGAATTAGATTAGAACCTCCATTAGTGCTCACACCATTGATGTAGGTGGCATATTGCAATAGGTCAGCTTGCCAAATATAAATAGCATTATCCATAGCTGATTTCGTCCAAGCCGGACTATCCCAATCAATGGCAGATGGATAAGGATTGGCAACCAAATTATAGCCATCGTCAGTAATACTTCCACTAGAGGTAAAGGTTACTCCAAAATCGAAATTTCCTTTGGAAGCTGGACCTGTAACATCAATAAGAATGTTGCTAGTTGAGTTGGTTGAAGTTCCCAAATAAACCCAATATCCGGTACCCGGTGTTATAGGGTTGGTGTTGGCATTAGTAATGGCAGCATAGGATGTTGTACTACCAAATGCGGCAACATCTGCTTCAAAATATGTATAGATTGAGATAAAACCACCTGCTGTTATTTGAGCACCAACAAATCCTGAAGTCAAGAAATTGTCGGTCCATTGATTGATGAATGCATTTTGTACAGGTGCACCCAAAAATGCCCAACCTGTTAATCCACCCGGAGCTAAGCGCTGCATGGTAATGTTTCCATTAACATTTCCTGAGGTTAAAGGTGCAATGCGACCGGTTCTGGTAAGTGTAGAAGTAAGCACGAGACGATGAGGGCTAAAATCAAATACTCCGGCAATACAATTGAGCGTGTTTTGAAGGCTTTGGACAGAGTTTAATTTAGCACCAAAAAAGTTGTTTAAATCAACATCAAAGAAACTGGTATTGCTGGTTCCGCCAATAATTTGTTGGGCAGTAGTACCATTTAATGTTACCTTGCCCTGTCTGGCATCAAAGGAGGCATTGTTGGTAAAGTTACCTTTCAGGTCAATACTAAAGTTTGAAGCCGATACATCCAAAGTACCTGCACCTATGAGCAAGTTATTATTCACAACAATTGATCTTCCTAAAGTTTTAGTCCCTGCACTATTTACATTAAGATTGTTAAAAGTGGTTGAAGCAGTTCCACCAATTGTTTGGGTTGTTCCCGTAAGGTTGAGGTTTGCAGAACCCGGCACAAAAGCAGCTGCATTCACATTGTTACTCCAATCCTTCAGTAGATTGATATCCTTGTTAAATACACTATTATCGAGCGTACCTCCATTGATGGTAAAATTACCGTGTACCGTAATATCAATATTGCTTAGGGTCTTGGCACTAGTACCAGAAAAAATTACATTATTGTATATCGCATTTGGAAGCACTGTTGCTGTTTGCGATCCATAGTATTCAACAGTTCCACCCGTAGATGCAGTAAATGGATTAAAGTTACCTTGCGGAAAGTTGAAAGCAAAAGCAGGGGTTCCACTTATTTTCAACAAGCCCGTTCCATCAACCACACCAAAGTTGTTCCCTGTTGTGTTGCTCACATCAAGCGTTCCATTGATTGTGATAGCGGAACAGCTACGATCATTTGCACTCAGTGTAACAGTATGGCCACTGGCAATTTTCACAATCTGATAGGTAGGCGCTGAGGCAGCAGGTGCACCATTGTGACCGGTGGAAGACCAGTTATTTGGATCATCCCAATCGCCACCCAAAGTGGCATTTCGGCTGTACAATGTATCAACCACTTGAAACTCTGATGTCTCACCACATGTATACTCTCCATTAATAAAGTTCACACTAGATAATGTCATCGTATTTGCAGTTGTATTAACTGTGCCCGCAAAACCACCAACCGGCAGCCATTGAGGTGCAGTGTATCTGCCTGTAACGTAGGCAGACTCATTACCTGTTACAAATAAATCCTTGTAAAAATACTGATGATTAACTACTAAACCAGAGAAACCGGTTGAGTTAACAATCCAATAGTAATTCAATTGTTTGTCTGCAGCATCGGTTGTTGCAGGGTGTTTTTGATTAACAGGAGTAACCCTGATACTACCCGAAGCTGTGTTGCTGGTAATGTTGTAGTCAACAGGCATGTAATCATTACCAGTACCAATTGGGAAGGTGAAAGAAGCAGCACCTGTATTAAAGAGCTTAGTCATCCCGCTATCGCTTGGAAAACCATTAGTTTGTACCATACGAGTACCACTGAAAGTTCCTGCAACCGTGGCAGCTTGTGCCAATCTTAACACATTACTTCCGATTAATAGATTTCCATTGGTAAGTGTCAAGGTATTGTTCACAGTTTGTCTGGCGGAAGTACTTACACCGCTTGAATTGTCGATAGTAAGATTACCAAATCTACCATTACCATTACCTCCTATTGTTTGGAGTGCACTTCCTTGGCAGAGTATTCTACCACTTCCTGTTGAGGAGTGTATAGAGTTATTTTGAATGTTGTTAACGCATGTAATTACATTGCCACCATCGGCTAAGGTTCCTTGCGTAAGCGTAAGTACATTGTTTACCCTCACGGCAGTGTTTGCAGAAAGTGTAACTGTACCCGATGCGAAAGTGTTGTTAATGGTAAGGTTAGCAAAATTGGTGAGGTTGCCTGCGATACCTGCAATGCTTTGATTTGCAGTTGTTGAGGCAAAGGTGGTGATTTGAGAGGTACTGCCAGACTGATAACCGCCTGAATTGATACCTGTGGTGTTTGAACTATTGTTGTTAACTAAGTTTCCGGTAAAATTTACGTTTACTCCATTGGCATTGAATATACTAAAATTATTGTTGACAAGCAAGGTACCTGCAATTGTGAGCGTGTTGTTGATAGGTCTTGCAGTGGCTACATTGGCAACAGAGCTGCCATTTACCGTTAGGTTTAGGATAGGAATAAGCGCGTCTATAGAATAGGTTTGAGAACCGGTAGTACCGGGCTCAAGGGTAATAGTTCCTCCTGTGTATGTGCTAGTTGCAGGTTGAAGCAACAAATCTCCCACTGAACTTCCTCCGCCTCTAACTATTCTGAGTGTTGGAGTGCCCGACATTTGGAAATTACTACCCACATTTACAATCTCAAATTTTGCTCTTGAAGCAATTGCACCTGCACCGTTGATGGTGACCGTACTTGTTCCTGATTGTTTGTAAATCAATGACCCATCAGTTACGGAGGCGCTTCTGCGTATTTGACCATTCACAAAAAGTACTCCCGAACCCTTTACCTCTATTTCAGGCAGGTCTTGGGCAGCATATTCTATATCATTATTAGCAGTGTTGGTAGACAATCCAATGTTAATTGTTCCGGCATCAATTTGAAGCTTACCGGCTAATATCAAATCTGCAAGATTACTATTAGCGGTCCCAACGTTAATTGTACATGTTGAGCTATTGGCATACAACCTAGCAGTTGAAGGAATGGTGAATGGAATGGCAGTATTGGTAAGGGTCCAGGTGTAACCTCTAGAAACCTTGGCCGTGCCGTTGACTAATGTTAACCAATCGTTGGTTGGGGTAATTAATGTACCCGCCACATCAAAGTTAAACTCGTTGACCGCTGAAGTTCCTCTGTCTATCGTAACTTTGTTGAATTCTGTTAGCGCTCCGGCATTTGAACCTGAAATAGATCTATTTCCTGTACCTGTAGAGGTATAGTTACAAACCTGACCGCTTCCAGCGTTGAGGTCTAAAGTTCCATTATTGGAGATGGAGCCACTGTGATTAAGTGTATGTGTAACAGCAGGCAAAGCGGTGGAAACATCAAATGTTACACCACTCGAAATGTTTATGTTACCTGTAACATTCAATGTTTGAGCAAAGTTGTTTCTTAACCTATATGTTCCGGCTGTAAGAATAACCGCTCCATTGACATCCATGGTTTTTGAACTCGAGTTGTTAAATAAACATGTTCCAGCACCAATTCCACGTAAATTGTTGAATATGGTTAAATCCAAGTTGGGCATTGAAATTGTTCTTCCTGCACCGGCATTTATGGTTAGAAAATTATATTGATGAAGCACCACGGCACTAGGAAGCGCTGAAGCAGTTGGTATTGTAAAATCGGTAGTGGTGGTATAGTATTCAACTGTTCCACCAGTATTACTCAGGAACAAACCAAAGTCACCCGCAGGAAATACTGCGGTTGGTGTGGCTGAAGAAATTCTCAATGTTCCCGACCCGGTAATATTAAAGCCATTCAACACCGAAAAATTATGACCTGTTGTGGTGCCAATATCTACAGTAGATCCCGTACCCATAAACAAGTTACCCGATTTGGCACCATTGGCCGTAACCGTTACTGTGTGAAATGCTGATGTACCATTCCCAACAAATACCGGATTTTTGGGACCCGGTGTAAGGTTGGTAACTGCACCTGTATGACTTATTACAGACCAAGGGGTTGTAGCAGGATTTACATCCTCCCAATTACCATTTCGAGTTGAATAAAAGGCAATCACTTCATTGAATGGATCATCAGGATCTCTGTCACCTGCTGTAAATTCGCCATCTATCACCTGTCCAAAAACATTAGGATCAATGGTAATTGTATTTGCTGCTTCATCTACCTCTGTAATATCACCTGAAACCCAAACCACATCAAATGGAGAGTAAAAAGCTGCTACATATTCGGCCTCATCAATTCCAACTCCGGTTACTACGTCAGATTGATCATAGCTATATACATGTGTAACAGTTGCAGATCCCAAAACAAATCCGGAACTGCTTGTTTTCCAATGATATTTTAACGCTTGATTGGCTGCTGTTACAACAGGATGTTCAGTATTCACACCTCTTATTGAAATGGTACCGTACGTGGTTGGTGTTCCCGTGATTTGGATAGATGCCGGTGTATATTTATTGGCAGAACCAATTGGGTAAACGAAAGAAGGGTTAGCTGCATTGTATCTTTTTCTGATACCTCCTGCAGAAGAGATACCTGCTGTTCTGATCATTTTTGTGCTGTTGAAACCAGCTATGCTAGTTCCTGTTAAAGCATCGTAAATCTTAGCATTGATATTTACAGTAAAGGTGAAAGTTCCTAAGTCGAAAATACCATTAACCAATCTCATCACACCCTCGAGCTGCGCATTGGCAACCAAGGTAGCAGAACCACCCGACTTGTTGATGTTTAAATTTTGAACCCTTCCGGAACCATTACCGCCCATAGTTTGAACACCACTGCCCGAGAAAGTAAATGCACCGCTACCATTGATTAAGCCCGAATTAAAAATATTTCCCAAAATATCTACTCTTTGATTGCAAGCGAATGTTCCACTGGGTACAGACAAATCATTAAGGATGGTTAATGAACTGAATGAACCTGCCATAAAGCAAGTAGTGGTGGTAGGAACCTTATTGATGGTCAGGTTAAATAAACCTGAGGTAATTGTTCCATTTACTGTAAAAAACTGAGTGGCTGTTCCGTTAAACGTGGTCGTATTATTTCCGGGGGTATATGTTGTACCCGTGTTGATAGAAAAGTTTCTTCTGATAGACACATTGTTGCTATTGGCAAAGAACTCTGGGTTGTTGCCAGTAACAAGAACCAAATCGTTTCTAATGATAAGCGGCTGAGCGGCAATAGGAGAAGCTAGTGCAATTCCTGCACCCACAGGTTGACTCGAAAGTATTAACCTTCCACTGCCGACACCTGCTTTTGAAATGTTTAAGTTAAATAATGACACCGTAGAGCTAACCACAAAATTGGTTGATGAAGCAGGGATTGTTAGATTAATTGTCCCGGCCGTAACATTCGAAGTTGTTGAACCAAGCAGAAGTCCTCCTCCTGTCGCAGTTCCTGTTTCGGGGTTGGCAATATTAATGGTACCACCCGACATGGTAAAGTTTTGTCCGGGATAAGGCAAACAAAAGCGAGGAAAATCGGCACTTCCCGTTCCTGTCGTGCTACCATCAACATTTAATGTTCCTGCAGACATATTAAATGAACCTGCCTGTGTTCCAACAGCCACTACAGGTCTTAGCTTTTCAACTGTAATTGTTCCTCCCTCAATGGAAATAACGCCCGAAAGACCTAATATCAAACCTTCATTTCCTATGGATAAGCTACCTGAAGATGTTCTTAACTCTCCATTAATCTGAATTCCACTGGCAGTTCCATCAACCAATAATGATGCTCCATCTAACCATAAGCGAGCTCCTGTGGGAACTGTGAATAGGTTTCCCCCATTGATTCTACCAAGACTTACGCTTGCTCCAAGTCGAAGTGTTCCAACAAGCAATTGAAGTGCATCCGCATTAGTAAAAAGTTGCAAGTTTGCTGCTGAAGAAGCAGTTATCTGTAAGGAGGTGCCTACATCAGTACCTTTGTTCGCAATTAATGTGTATAAGTTAGTAGTACCATTGCAAACAAGGAAGGCATTGGTAGTTCCTGAAAATCTGAGGTTTACTGCACCATTTGTTGAAGCAGTAAATTGTGCTGAATTACTAAACTGAACTGTTCCGTTATTGAAGAAATCATTGAGTACCTCTAGCTGATGAATGGCATTAAAATTGCCTGCGTTGAAGGTAACACCTGCACCTACATTAACGCTTTTATTTACTGTAAAATTGATAACGTTAGTTGCAGCAGTTCCTAAACTTACTTGCAAT
>JALRAS010000081.1 GCA_023262495.1 Bacteroidia bacterium
AAGGTTTTGGATTTATTTGTGACAATGAAACAGGTGAGGACATTTTTGTTCATGCCACAGGTTTAAAGCAAGAAATCCGTGATGGAGATGAAGTAAGCTTTGAAGTGAAAGAAGGTAAAAGAGGTTTAAATGCTGTAAACGTTCAACCAACAGCCTAAATATTTTTATCATCCATTAAAAATCCACCCCTAAAAGGTGGATTTTTTTTTGCGCATCAACCGCACTTCTTCCCTGTGTGCAGGATGAAGTTTTTCGATTGCAGCCGAATATGCGGCCGGCTTAATTTGATGAATGTGCTGTAAAATAAAATCATAGGTAAACTCATAATATACATTGCTGGCCTCGCGCAATGCCCATCCTAAGCCCTTTTGTACATAATATTCTTTGTCGTCCAGTAAATTGGTAATCAATTCAATGCTTTGCTCAAAGGATAAAAATTGCTTTCTTGTTCGGCTATAATAGAACAAACAAACTACGGATTGCCTGCGCTCCCATAAATTATTGCTCTTGTTCCACTGCACTAATTGAGGATACAAAACATCTAAATGATGCTGTAACATCATCGAAAATATTGATGATAAGCCATCTGAATGGGCCCAGTTGTCAACGTATCTCACCCAGTCTTTGATTGAACCCCAATGTGTGATGTCTAATTTTTTTTGTTTGTGTTGATCTAAAAAATACAAGCATTGATTTTTAACTTCAAAAATGTGACTCGATTCAAATATTTTTCCGAGCGTATCAATTTTTTCTGTGATCGATAAATCTTGTAAGTGCGGGTAGCCTATTTTGGCAAGCTGCCGTTGTTTTGCAGTAGCAATCCCTAGGGTAACCAAAGAGGTATTGATGTATTTTTGCCAACGGATATCATTCATTATCTCCTCCATATTGCCTGCTTGCAATAACTTTTGTAGCATACTTTGCTCTAATTCTTTGATGTTGATGCGCATTTATATTTTGTGTAAAAAAGATACAATAAATTAGTTTATTATTCGTTTGTTGGGTGTGGCAAATAAATTAGTAAACAACAAAATTGACCAACAAAAGAAAGCTTTTTTATCTTTTTTAAAACTATTCGATAATGATTTGTTTATTTGTACGAGAATTTAATTTTTACATCAGGTAAAATGCGATTAACAACAACTGTAAAAGGAGTACTGATTTTGCTATTGATGCTGTGTAGCGGATTGTTTGAGGTGAAAGCCCAAACGGGAGGTAATACGGTGTATAATTTTTTGAATTTAATTCCTAATGCACGTATTGCTGCTTTAGGCGGTTATGCCCCTGCTGTGCGCGATCATGATTTGAATTTGGGTTTGATAAACCCAGCACTTTTAAATAAGGAAATGCACAATCAATTAGCATTGAACTATCTTAATTTTGTTTCAGGCATCAATTATGGTATGGTAGGCTATGGTTATCATACCGAAAAATATGGAACCTTTTCTGCCGGCATGCAATATATCAATTACGGAAAATTTATTGAGGCAGATGAAACATCTCTACAAACAGGTACTTTTACCGGTGGAGAGTATGCTTTTAATCTTGGGTGGGGTAAAAAAATTGATTCTGTTTTTACAGTAGGTGCCAATTTTAAACCAATATATTCTTCTATCGGCAATTATAATTCCTTTGGTTTGAGTGTTGATATTGCTGGCGCTTTTGTGCATCCTAATAAATTATTTACCGCCTCTTTTTTGGCCCGAAATATTGGCGCACAAATTACCCCATACTACAGCGGCAATCGTGAGCCCTTGCCCTTGAATGTTGAAATTGGCTTAACCCAAAAACTGAAGCATGTGCCTTTACGTTTTAATTTAATTGCAACCAATTTACAACGTTATAAATTAACTTATGTTGATTCGGTGAATGAAATACAAATTGATCCCGCAACCAATCAGATATTACCGCCCAGTAAAAAGATAGGTGAAAATATTATGCGCCATTTTGTGGTGGGTGCAGAGTTTTTAATTACTAAAAATTTCAATTTGAGATTCAGCTACAATTATAATCGCAGGAAAGATCTGGTGGTTGCTTCACGAACCGGATTGAGTGGGTTTGCGTTTGGTGCAGGTATCAAAGTTTCAAAGTTTGTGATTGCTTATAGCCATTCCTTTTATCATTTAGCAGGTGGTACCGATCTACTTTCTTTGAGCATGAATTTTAATGATTTTAAGAAGCAAAAATCAACCAATTAGCGGTTTCTCCACGCTCGCTCGCGTCCCCCTAAGTAGGCGCTAAGCTGAAGCTTTGCCATTTAAAGGTAGGGCTTAGTGCCGGTCTTTTTATTACTATTTTTATCACTTCTCAAAATTTTAAAACCTTTATAGGACTTTGTTCATTGGCACTGCTTAACCTCCATTCATGCGGTACATTTACAAAACCAGCTTCTACTGGATTGTGATGAATATAATTTACTTTTTGTTCAATCATCTCTCTGCTGTATAGGAAAAATGGATGATTATCATGTTTCCAAAATTGATTGATTTGTTTCTGAGGACTCTTACTTCCAAAATTTTTAAATTGAGCTTGTAGCCACTCTTTTCTGCTTTCTTGGATATTTTTTGGTGTGGCATCCATTATTTCTGTTGCAGTAAAAGATTTAAAATCTCTGAGTATATTTGATAAGGATCCATTTTCTGAGGCTGCTATAAAGTGGATATGATTAGTCATGATACAATAGCAATATAATTTTAGGCCTTTCTCTAGTTGACAAAAAATGAAACTTTCAACTAAAATTTCTTGATATATCCTTCTTGTAAAAACATCCATAAAACCAACAACACTGAAGCTAACAAAATATAATCCATCTTATGTTGTTTTGTATTTTTATGACATAGTTACAAAGATAATAATTTCAAAAAGGAATTAATTTAAAATTAACATTTGAGTTGTTATACCGGCACTAAGCCCCGCGCGCATGGCTTGGCTTCAGCTTAGCGCCTACCTGGGTGGCCTGTAAGTATTATCACTCGCAGGATGGCGTATCGTTATATTTGATAACTTGTATATTTTTATTCTCGCATATTTCAAAAAACTTCGCTTAATTTGCGTTAAGAATCATTAACCCAAACGCTAGCTATTTTGAAACAAATCACCATTGCCATCGATGGCTATTCATCATGCGGAAAAAGCACTTTAGCCAAAGCTTTAGCTGCCAAATTGGGTTATAAATATGTTGATACGGGTGCTATGTATCGATGTGCAACCTTGCATTTTATGCGCTGCGGTATTGTAAAACATCATGAACCTATAGATCATCAAAAATTAATTGAACAACTCGACCAAATCAATATTACCTTCAAATACAATCCTAATTTAGGTTTCAGTGAAGCGTATTTAAATGAGGAGAATGTAGAAAAGGAAATCAGGCAAATGCCCGTTTCAGAAAACGTAAGTAAGGTAAGTACATTCAAAGAAGTGCGTCAAAAAATGGTGGCTTTGCAAAAACAAATGGGTAAAAGTAAAGGCGTGGTAATGGAAGGCAGAGATATAGGTACAGCTGTTTTTCCAAATGCAGAATTAAAATTGTTTATGACTGCCGATATTGAAGTACGTGTGCAAAGACGCTTTGATGAATTGCACAGTAAAGGCACCATGATTAGCGAGGAAGATGTAAAAAAGAATCTGCGTGAAAGAGATTTAGAAGATACCACAAGAAAAGAAAATCCATTAGTTAAGGCCCATGATGCCATTGATTTAGATAACAGCGATTTAAATCCCCAACAGCAATTAGATTTCGTGTTGAAATTAATTGCAGATATGTTGCTTATTCCGCAGCAAGATCATCGTTGACCTTTTTTAACTGCATCCTGTAAGTTTCATCTGTTTAGGCCCTTATTTCAAACACGCTTACCTAAGTTTTGGTATTATGTAATTATTTATACTTATTTTTGTGACATAAATATTGTCTGATGAAAATAACGATTGATGCGCATTCAGGTTTTTGTTTTGGGGTGGTATATGCCATTCAGATGGCAGAAGACGAACTAGATGAAAGCGGAAAGCTATACTGCTTAGGTGATATCGTTCACAACAACATGGAGGTTGACCGCCTCAAGGCTAAGGGGCTTGAGATCATTAATCATGAACAACTCAGCCAATTGCACGATACTAAAGTGCTCATCAGAGCCCACGGAGAGCCGCCATCCACCTATTTAACAGCTGCTCAAAATAATATTGAATTAATAGATGCTTCCTGTCCTGTTGTGCTTAAACTGCAAAATCGTGTGAGAGGCGGATACAGTGATGCCGAGGAAGTTGGCGGACAGTTGGTCATTTATGGAAAAGAAGGTCATGCCGAAGTGAATGGGCTCGTTGGTCAAACAGATGGTAAAGCCATTGTGGTAATGACAGAGGCCGATTTGGATAAAATTGATTACACAAAACCCATACAACTGTTTTCTCAAACCACCAAAAGCACCAAAGGATTTTTAAACATCAAACAACAAATAGAAAAGCGCATACAAGCTGCCGGTGGCGATGCAAAATTATCTTTTGAAGCCAATGATACGCTATGCAGACAAGTGAGCAATCGTGAGCCCCAATTAAAAATTTTCTCCAAAGAACATGATGTGATTGTTTTTGTGAGTGGTCAAAAAAGCTCCAATGGAAAAGCATTGTTTGATACATGTAAAGCCGAAAATCCTCAATCATATTTCATAAGCGAACCTGCCGAATTAAAAGAGGAATGGTTTGAGCACGTACAATCTGTTGGGATTTGCGGTGCAACCTCAACACCAATGTGGCTCATGGAAAAGGTGAAGGAATCAATCAGTGGTTTCAGTAAGGTTGAAGCCTAAGCATCTGATTCAGCGTTTTTGACATTTTTGGTTGATGTGAACTTCATTAACGCTCTTAAAAAAAATCATTTGGATTTCAAAATTTGTTGCTAACAAAAACAATTCAATTATTTACAAAATAGTAACACTTTTTTGTTGATATTAAAGGTGTAAATTTTGGGTGTGTTTAAAACCCTTGTATGATGCGGTTTTCCCGCAGTGTTTATAACTTCAAATAATTGTTAATCCTTTCAACTTGTGTACCCCGTTTTTTTGAGGAAAATTTGTTGACCTCAAAACAGCCAAGTAATTCATGTGAAATGAAACACCTGCCTGTTTGAACTAATAAACTTAAAAAATAATATGTCAACAGAGCCGATTTTACAAGAGAATAAAGACAGATTTGTGCTTTTTCCAATTAAGCATAAAGACATTTGGGATATGTACAAAAAAGCTGAAGCCAGTTTCTGGACAGCAGAAGAAATAGACCTTTCAAGTGATTTACAAGATTGGTCAGACAAACTCAATAATGATGAGCGACACTTCATTAAACACGTACTAGCGTTTTTTGCAGCGAGTGACGGTATCGTGAATGAGAACCTCGCCATCAACTTCATGAACGAAGTGCAATATCCTGAAGCACGTTGCTTTTATGGCTACCAAATCATGATTGAAAACATACACTCTGAAACTTACTCTTTGCTCATCGATACTTATATCAAGGATCCTCAAGAAAAAGATAAACTGTTTCATGCCATAGAAACTATTCCTGCAGTAAAACATAAAGCGGAGTGGGCATTGAAATGGATTAGCAATGGTGGCTTTGCCGAAAGGTTAATTGCTTTTGCAGCCGTTGAGGGCATATTTTTCTCAGGTAGTTTCTGCAGTATCTTTTGGCTCAAGAAAAGAGGGCTTATGCCTGGTCTTACGTTCAGTAATGAATTGATTTCTCGCGATGAAGGATTGCACTGTGATTTTGCATGTTTGCTATACAGTCAGTTGGTAAATCAATTGCCCAAAGAAAAAGTAAAACAAATCATTACCGATGCAGTAAGCATTGAAAAGGAATTTGTGACAGAAGCTTTGCCGGTAAGATTAATTGGAATGAATGCCGACATGATGTGTCAGTATATCGAGTTTGTTGCCGACCGTTTGTTGGTGGCGCTCAACTGCGGTAAGGTATACAACGCCACTAATCCTTTCGATTTCATGGAGCTGATTTCATTGCAAGGAAAAACCAACTTCTTTGAAAAGCGTGTTGGGGAGTATCAAAAGAGTGGTGTGATGGGAACAAAGGAAACGAATGTGTTCTCTTTGGAAGAGGATTTCTAAGAACAAAAAATAATTGCTAACAGAAAAAAACGATAATTAAACATGTTTGTATTAAAAAGAGACGGCAACAAAGAGTCCGTAAAATTTGATAAGATCACCGCTCGCGTTCAAAAACTATGCTACGGGTTGGATCCTAATCATGTGAATCCGGTAAGTGTTGCCATGAAAGTAATTGAAGGAATTTATGCCGGTGTAACCACGCATGAGCTCGATAATTTGGCGGCTGAAATAGCAGCATCGCTAACTACCACGCATCCTGATTATGCACTATTAGCATCGCGTATTGCTGTAAGTAACCTGCACAAAAGTACCAACAAGTCGTTCTCGAAAACGATGGATGCCTTGTACAATTTTATTGATCCCAAAACTGGTTTGCATGCTCCTTTGATTGCCGATGATGTTTATGAAATCATTCAAAAAAATGCACAAATCTTAGACTCCACGATCATTTATGACCGCGATTTTGGATACGATTATTTTGGATTCAAAACCCTCGAGCGTTCCTACTTGTTGCGCTTGAACGGAAAGGTAGCTGAGCGTCCACAACACATGTTAATGCGCGTGGCTGTGGGTATTCATAAAGAAGATATTGAGGCAGCTATTCAAACCTACAACCTCATGAGTGAGCGTTGGTTTACTCATGCCACACCAACCCTTTTCAATGCCGGTACACCAAAACCACAAATGTCGTCATGCTTTTTATTGACCATGAAGGATGATAGTATTGATGGTATTTATGATACTTTAAAGCAATGTGCTAAGATATCGCAAAGTGCCGGTGGTATTGGATTGAGCATACACAACATTAGAGCAACAGGTTCATACATCAGAGGAACAAACGGAACCTCAAACGGGATCGTTCCAATGTTGCGTGTTTTTAATGATACCGCACGTTATGTTGACCAAGGTGGTGGTAAACGCAAAGGTAGTTTTGCTATTTATTTGGAACCTTGGCATGCCGATATTTTTGAATTCTTAGATTTGAGAAAGAATGTAGGTAAAGAAGAAATCAGAGCGCGTGATTTATTCACTGCGTTGTGGATTCCTGATTTATTCATGAAGCGTGTGAAAGACAATGGCGAATGGTCATTGATGTGCCCTAATGAGTGCCCCGGATTAAGCGACACCTATGGCGCAGCTTTCGAGGCCTTGTATACCAAATACGAGAGCGAAGGCAAGGCAAGAAAGACAGTAAAGGCGCAAGAGTTATGGTTTGCTATTCTTGATTCTCAAATTGAAACAGGTAACCCTTACATGCTTTATAAAGATGCTTGCAACGAGAAGTCAAATCAAAAGAACCTCGGAACAATCAAGTCATCTAACCTTTGTACCGAAATTTTAGAGTATACTTCGGCCGATGAGGTAGCTGTATGTAACTTGGCTTCATTGGCATTGCCAAGATTTGTAGAGGATGGTAAATTCAATCATGAAAAATTGTTTGATGTAACCTATGTGGCCACAAAGAATCTGAATAAAATTATTGACAGAAATTACTATCCGGTGCCTGAGGCACGCAATAGCAATTTGCGTCATCGTCCTATTGGTCTGGGTGTGCAAGGGCTTGCCGATGTATTCATTTTACTGCGTATGGCATTTGATAGTGCAGAAGCTCGTCAGATGAATAAAGATATTTTCGAAACAATTTACTACGCAGCTTTAACAGCTTCCAAAGATTTGGCCAAGGATTTAGGGCCATATGAAAGCTACAAGGGATCGCCTATATCAAAAGGACAGTTCCAATTCGACCTGTGGGGTGTAGCACCAAGCAACAGATGGGAGTGGGATATTTTGCGTGAGGAAATTAGTAAGTATGGGGTTCGTAACTCCCTATTGGTTGCGCCAATGCCAACAGCATCAACATCACAAATATTAGGTAACAACGAGTGTTTTGAGCCATATACCTCCAACATTTATTCGCGCAGGGTATTAAGCGGAGAGTTTGTAATTGTGAATAAGCATTTATTGAAAGATTTAGTGAAGCTAGGCATATGGAATGATCGTTTGAAGAATCAGATTATTGCTAATAACGGTTCTGTGCAGTCGATAAAAGAAATTCCGGATAACATCAAGGAGCTTTACAAAACTGTTTGGGAAATCAAACAAAAATCAATCATTGATATGGCTGCCGACAGAGGTGCCTACATTTGCCAGTCGCAATCACTCAACTTGTTTATACAGGATGCCAACTTTGCCAAACTTACATCCATGCATTTCTATGCTTGGGAAAGAGGCCTCAAAACAGGCATGTATTACTTAAGAACAAAGGCAGCAACCGATGCGATCAAGTTTACAGTAGAGAAACAAGCAGAAGAGCAATACACCCCAATAAATGGAGGTGAGCACTCACACGATTTAGCGATTGAGCAAATTGCATGTTCATTAGATAACCCTGAAGCCTGCGAAGCTTGCGGAAGTTAACATCACTTGTAACCAATCAACCTAACGGGAACAATTAATTTTGTTCCCGTTAATTTTTTATACACCTTATGCACAGAATACAACTAAGCAACGATAGAAAAACGTTAGAAATACCAAGCATTGCAGATGCAACAAAACTGAAAATTTTGATGGTGTGGTTTATACTTTGGACCATCAGTGGGATGATTGTTTTTACTCAATTTTTTGTGCCCACCTCGCGCGATGTAAAGGTATGGTATGCTGTATGGATGGCATTTTGGGCCTATTTTGAATACAAGGCAAGTGTGTTGCTCAGCTACAGAAGAAAGGGAAAGGAAATTTTACAATTCAGCGAAAGCGGTTTCACTTTCAGAAGAGACATTAATGGAAGAGGGATTGACAAGGTTTATGAGCGTACCGAAATTAAAAACATCAGAACAGTAGATTTTAAGGATAAAAAGGTTATAGCCAGGGTTCAGCCCCTATATTGGAATATGGGATACGAAACTGTATTGTTTGACTACAAGGGAAAGGAAGAAGCATTGGGTTTACAGTTGACTGAAGAAGAAGCGCAACAGCTGGTTAAAATCATGAAGCAGCGATTGAATAAGGGGTAAAGATTACTTCAAAATTATACACTGAGTATTTTAAATAGTTTAACTTAGGTATAGACTATGAGATTTTTCAATTCCATATTAGCGTTTTTTTTAGGTATGTTTTTAATGCTTGGTTTGGCCTGTAAAAAGAAAAATGACCTTGTGATTTCAATGGATTCAGATACCATTTTTGTGAATCAAGAAGTAAGGTTTTTGGTGAATGTGGATTTTAAAGTGAAAGAAGAAGAGTGGAAAATATTGGAAACCAATACAAGTTTTTCTAATGTAGGTGCCGCTGCATATAAATTTCCTGCAAAAGGTATTTATACGATTCAATACAGCGCACAATCTGGCATTTTTAAAAAAGTAAACGCTCAAAAAAAGGTGATAGTTTATGCTTTATCTGGAACAATAAAAAATTATTGGAATGATGAAAGTGTAATTCATGGAGATATTTCACTATGGGTAAAGGGAACAAGATATGATGGTAAGCACTATGAAGACTCTGTTTTTTTTGGTAGTAAAAATGGAATTACCAGTACAGAGGATTGTGAATACATCTACGAACCAAAAGTTTTTTTAAATGTTCCGGGTGGACGATATAAATGTTTTTTAAGATATAAATATTATTACCAAGGAACCATCTGGGTAGAGCATGCCGACTCTGTTCTTATAGATGGCAGTTGCGTGTCATTCAATTATTGAAGCAATTTACTTTTTATACGTTTTCCTTTTTATCCTGCTCAATGATTCAGGTGTGATGCCAAGGTACGATGCAATATGTTTTTGAGAAACTCTTAATTCGATATCATTAAATTTTTGCAATAGGTTTTCATATTTTTGAAGTGCACTGCTGTTTAAATCAATGCTAAACCTTTTTTCGAGGGCAATATATCCGCGTTGCACCATGATGCGGAAAAAGCGCTCGAATTTAGGAACCTGTTCATATACTTTTTCCATATCGTTTTTATGAATGAGGAGCACCGTGGAATCTATAGTTGCTTCAATATTATACGGAGAAACATCACCAGTAAGGTAGCTGTACAAATCGCCTACCCAATAATCTTCAATAGCAAAACGTGTTACATTTTCATTGCCATCATGGTTTCGGATAAAGGTTCTTAAACAACCTTCGGTAACAAAGCCTGAATAATTACAAACCTCACCTTCTTTTAATAAGAATTCCTTTTTTAGAATTTTTTTCTCAATTAAAAAGTCACTAAAAAATTTGAATTCATCATTGTTGATTACAATTTGCTTTTCAATGTTTTTCTTTATGAGTTCGAATTTATGTTGCATTTGATTGCCTAAAAATTGTGTCCAAAGGTAATTCCAAATTGATCATCAAACAACATCATCCAACATAGATGTTACTCTTGAACTGCGTTTTAGGTTTGAACCCGAATGCACATTAGAAAAAACAGCATGGCTAAAACAGCTGTTATGCTTCCTTGTCCCCATAAAATAGCTAGTGCATTGTAGGCGTAACTTCTGCTGATTAATTCGGGTTTAAATTCTGTAGGTACTCATAAAAACAATGTTTGTTTTGATATTTTCGTACATTTACTTTCGTAATTTACCAATGAGGATACTTGCATTATTGATATTAATACCTGTTGTGCAGCAACTAAATGCCGCTAACGATAACCTACCTGTGGGTGCTCGCAGTGCAGGAATGGCTCACGCAAGTATATGTGTAAAGGATGTATGGGCCGCGCATCAAAATCAGGCCGCATTAGCCAGCATCAAAAGGTTCGAAGCGGGTGTGTTTAGTCAAATTTTGTATCCCAATAGTAATGTGATGATGAATGCCGTTGCTGTTGCAAGCCGCTTTAAATATGGTGTCATCAGTGGTTCATTCACTCGATTGGGCTTCAAAAACTTATACAATGAAAGTAAGTATGGCTTAGCTTATTCAAGACAATTTGGGAGATCGATTGCTGCAGGGATGCAACTCAATTACTTGAGCACTTTTATTGGAGATAACAATTACGGGCAACGTGGTACCGTAGCCATCGAAGCGGGCTTTATTGCTGAAATAATTAAGAACCTCAAACTTGGTGTGCATGTATACAATCCTACACGTTCAAGAACCGCACAATATAATAATGAGCGAGTGCCAACTATTATCAAAATGGGATTGCAATACACCTTTAACGAAAAAGTTTTTACTACAATTGAAGTGGAGAAAGATATTGCCAATAAGCCTATACTTAAGGTAGGAGCGGAGTACAGAATAGTTAAGGAGGTATATTTGCGTGGTGGTTTATCCAATAATCCTGCTTTAAATGCTGCTGGTTTTGGTATTGAATTAAAGCAATTCAATCTTGATTTTGCTGCGGCATTTCACCCACAAATGGGCGTGAGTCCGCAAATTGGCCTTAGGTATAGATTTGAGAATACAGCTGCGTTTTAACTCAATCTATCGGTCAGCAACTTCATTTCTATTACAGGAGAAATTCTTTCGTATATAATGTTGTAAACAGCGGTTGAAATAGGCATATTTACGCCATGCATTTTATTAATTTCATGTAAGCATTTGGCAGCGTAGTAGCCCTCGGCAACCATATTCATTTCGAACTGAGCCGATTTAACAGAGTAGCCCTTGCCTAGCATATTGCCAAAGGTTCTGTTGCGGCTGAATTGTGAGTAGGCAGTAACCAATAAGTCGCCTAAATATGCCGAGTGTTTAATATCTCTATTGATAGGATGCACCGCATTCACAAAACGCTCAATTTCTTGAATGGCATTGGCAACCAGTACTGCTTGGAAGTTATCGCCATAGCCCAGCCCATGACAAATTCCGCTTGCAATAGCAAAAATGTTTTTAAGTACCGCAGCGTATTCAGTTCCAAAGATATCATCTGAAACAGTGCATTTGATGTATCTACACGATAGTGAAGCAGCAATAGATTCAGCATTTTGCTTATTGCTGCAAGCAATCGTTAGGTATGAAAGTTTTTCTAGAGCAACTTCCTCAGCATGGCATGGGCCGCTGATTACAGCAATTCTTTCATAGTCAATTTGAAATGATTCGTGCAAGTAATCTCCAACAATTTTATTTTGATGAGGAACAATACCCTTGATGGCACTTACCACAATTTTATTTTCGAAATGTTTGGCTGAAATACCGTTTAATGCATCAGCTAAAAAAGCGGCAGGAACCGCAAGAATTACTATTTCGGCCTCACTAATGACTGCTGTTAGCGAGGTTTGAATGCGTACACGTTCCAAATCAATTTGAACTGCACTGAGGTAATTCGGATTGTGCCTGTATTTACCAATAAAATCGGCCGTTTCCTGTTTCCTGATCCACCAGGTAATGTTGTCACAATTATTGCTCAACATCTTAACTATGGCTGTTGCCCAGCTACCTCCGCCAACTACTGCAATTTTATTTTTGTGTTCCATGATGCATTGAAAGGTCATAAAAGTAAAGTTATTTTTTTAAAGAAATTATTGGCAGTATCAATTTGCACGATACATTTGTTGTGTACATTGCGTTTGCTTGAAAAATTTTATCTTAAATAATAAGTTATTTGTGATTTGTATCATCCTAGTTTCGGGGTGGTATGTTGATGTGTGGGAGAATTCCAACAGTTGCTCTCGGGTATTGCCCATTGCTACCTTTTTTGAGCGCGGAGAT